>CAZPHK010000039.1:0-30854 GCA_964586015.1 uncultured Acidobacteriota bacterium
AAGAAGATAGACCGGGAGGCAAAGAGAATCGTCGGGGAGGCAAAGGCGGAGGCCTCCCCGGAACAGAGAAATTAATCAAAGGAGAGATTTTGATTCATACCGTCGGTCTGATTTCTTTTTGCGAACAGCCTTTTCCATGAAGCGGCTCTAATACGCGGCAAATCGGAACCGTACCAACGGGCATTCAGTACTATCCAGGCTCCAGAAATACTCTGCATAATCTGTATCCATTGCATAGTGACGTCATTCTGCACCAGAACCCTTTCCGGATCTGTGACGGAATTCACAGGATCGATAAAATTGAGGAGAGTGGTTTATAGTCGGATAAACAGCCGGCGCATCTTTGATTCGGCGCCGCGGTCCCCGTAAAAAGTATGGACATCCATAATAAAAAGTATGGACATCCATAACATCAACGTTATGAGGAAAATGCCCGACGAACAGCATCAATTTTGTTGGGAGCAGCAAAGGGTCGGATTTCTGCACTCCCGTGTGTTATACGGATTAGAATAGACCTATATGATTTATTATCATAGTTTTACGGTGATGAATCCCCGTTCCTGGAATGAAAAAATTTGAGAAACGTCCCGGTTTGGGAGAGAAAAATACCTGCCGATTCATTTGTCCGCTTTTTTAATCAAGTAAAAGACCGGCCTGTCGATAAACACCCCACGGAGATTTTGTATGAAAGAAAGAAAAAGTCTGGGTAGTGTGTTGTTGGAACGCGGCTTTCTGTCTGCCGCAAATCTTGAAAAAGCGATTGAGCAACAAAGAATTGTCGCCATGCATCTCGGCGAGCTGTTGCTGTCACGCAAAGTGGTACGCAAGGAAGATCTTACCCCTATACTTGAGGAGGTTACCAACTGCAAATATTTTGACTGTAAAACGGCTGTAGGGGATCCAAAAATTTTAAAGCTCATACCTGGCGACATTGCCCGCCGCAACTGCGCTTTCCCAATAGGTATTGAAAAGGGCAGGCTTGTGGTTGTGATGTCCGTGCCTCAGAAGCTGAGCGCCATCGATGAACTGGCCTTTGTATCCGGCAAGGCGATCATTCCACGCCTGGGTTTCGAAGATGAAATATTGGACGCTATCTATAAATGGTACGGGGATTCGAAAAATCAGGAAATCGAAAGTGAAAAACATAAATTTCTGAAACTTGATGAAAGCGATCTGTGTGACATCAAGTTTTTCACCGGCACTTCGCGAAAAGACCAGATTGAGGCTTTCCGCGAATATGAATCGGAAAAACGCCTGTTAAAAACCGAGGCCACAAAAATTGTATCTTCCCTTCTTACGGCAGCCATCAAGAAGAAAGCAAGCGACATCCATCTGGATCCTCAGGTCAAGGGAGTCATGGTACGCCTGCGCGTCGACGGCATCCTGCATGATATTAAAGTGATACCGGAAAAGCACCAGGCCAAGGTCATTTCCCGCATCAAGATACTGGCGGATATGGATATTGCCGAACGGCGTATCCCTCAGGACGGGCGGATCCTCGTGAAACTCAACGAAACGAAACTGGATCTGCGCGTCGCTACGCTGCCGACTCAATATGGAGAAAAGGTGGTTATCCGCATCCTCGATACGAAGAATGCGGCTGTGGACTTTTCAGAACTCGGGTTTTCTCCAGGGGTTGCCAAAAGCATCCTCGGCTGCCTTTCAAAACCGCAGGGCATGCTGCTTGTTTGCGGACCGACAGGATCCGGAAAGACAACCACGCTGTATGCCGCCGTAAATACGCTGCGCAAACAGCCTCTGAACATTATTACGATTGAAGATCCGGTGGAATATGTCATCGAAGGGATCAACCAGGTACAGGTTAACCAGAAGTCCGGAAGGACCTTTTCGGGATGCCTTCGGTCCATTCTGCGGCAGGATCCCAACGTCATTATGGTGGGGGAGATCCGTGATACGGAAACAGCGGAAATCGCCCTGACTGCGTCTCAGACGGGGCATCTCCTGCTTTCCACGGTCCATACCAACGACAGTATCTCCGCGGTCACGCGACTGATGGATCTGCAGATCGCACCCTTTTTGATAGCATCGTCCTTAACAGGGGTGATTGCCCAAAGGCTTGTCCGTAAATTATGCAGTTGCAAGCGGGAATGCCCGATCCCGCCCCGATATGCCGACCGCCTGACGGCTGCAGGTATATATGATTTGAGCGAACCTGTTTATGAACCCACGGGGTGTATCGATTGCGACAACACCGGTTTCAGCGGGCGATTATGCGTGGCTGAAATGCTGATCATCGACGAAGATATCAAGGGCCTGATCCGCAACGGTGCGTATCACGATCAGATCGAGGAAAGTGCAAGAAAAAACGGTTTCAGGACGCTGCAGGAAACTGCATGGGAAAAAGTTAAATTAGGGTTGACCAGCCTTGATGAAATATTCCGCCTTATTCCGTTCAACGACAGGTTGACTCAACGTTGTCATTGCTGCTCTCGAATACTTTCGCCCGAATTCATGATTTGTCCGTTTTGCGGGACACAAAGGACCGGGGAGAATTCCGGATTCTTGAGAAAGGAATTTTCAGAGGAGTCCCCGGATACGGATCCCACCGGGAGTATCTGGTAAATACCCGGCCGTCAGGATACTTCATTACGAACCCTTGTGAGAAATGCGGGTTAAAGTGCGGCCGGAGGCATCGCGCGAAAAAAAATGCGCCGAAAGGCGCGTTTTTTGAGTCGAGATGGCTCCTCAGGTAGGACTCGAACCTACAACCCTTCGGTTAACAGCCGAATGCTCTACCATTGAGCTACTGAGGAGCAATGGTGTGGGCATAAAGCTAACAAATACCATCCGCTCCTGTCAATGTATTGCAGCGATATTAAAATAAATTTGTTACGGAAAACTGTAAGGCTTTTTTAAAAACCCTGAACCCTGAACCTTAAACGGAGAACGGGAAACGATAAATCTCTCTCCCAGAGAAATACAGGGCGGGATATTGCCTTATTGAACGAGTGCAGTTGATTATTTCCAGTACAGGATCACTTTGCCCGAGCGGCCGTTCTGCATGGCTTCAAAACCCTTTTCGAATTCCGTGTAATGGTAGCGGTGCGTGATCACGGGCGATATGTCGAGGCCGCTTTCCAGCATGACTGTCATTTTGTACCAGGTTTCGTACATTTCACGTCCGTAGATGCCCTTGATCGTCAGCATATTGAAGATCACGGTAGTCGAGTTGATGTTAATGAACGGCTCGGACGGAATGCCGAGCATGGCGATTTTGCCGCCGTGGCACATATTGTCGATCATTTCGCCGAAGGCCACGGAGCTGCCGGACATTTCAAGCCCCACATCGAATCCTTCCTTCATGCCCAGTTTTCTCTGCGCGTCCCGGATGCTGCTTTGGGTAACATTCAGGGCAAGTGTGACGCCGATCTTCCTAGCCAGCTCGAGCCGGTAGTCGTTCATGTCCGTAATGACGACGTATCTTGCCCCGGCATGTTTGACCACGGCCGCGGCCATGATTCCTATCGGTCCCGCTCCTGTAATAAGTACATCTTCGCCCAGCACATTGAACGAGAGGGCTGTATGTACCGCGTTGCCGAAGGGATCGAAAATAGACGCGATGTCCCGGTCGATTTCGTCCTTGTGATGCCAGACATTCGTTACGGGCACGGCGATGTACTCCGCAAACGCGCCCGGGCGGTTGACGCCGATGCCCCGGGTATCGTTGCAAAGATGGCGGCGGCCGGCGAGGCAGTTGCGGCAGCGGCCGCAGACTACGTGCCCCTCGGCGCTTACGATGTTGCCGGGCTGAAAGTCGGCGACATTGGATCCGACTTCTACAATTTCTCCAACGAATTCATGCCCGACGGTCAAAGGTACGGGGATTGTTTTTTGCGCCCAGGCGTTCCATTCGTATACATGCAGGTCCGTGCCGCAAATGCCGGTTCGATCGACGCGGATGAGTACGTCGTTGATTCCAATCCGGGGTTCCTCGACGTCTTCCAGCCACAGGCCCGGTCCGGGTTCCTTTTTTATCAGCGCTTTCAATTCAGTAACTCCTTTGAAGACTAAAATAACATAAATGAAGATTTATAAATCAACGCCGTTTATTTTTCGGGAATAATCCGGGTTAAGTTAAGCTTTTAAAATCCCCTCCACTTTAATACAATATCCATGTGCCGACCGGATCCTGCGGAGCAGGACCGGTACGGCGCTGCCTGTTGCAAGCCGCATTTTATCCTGAACAGGCATCTTACTCGAACGGAGAAGATAGCCATGTCCAATAAATACACCGCCACTCCTTCCGGGAGTAAAGTAAGCATTCAAACCCTGCACACAAAAAAAACGCGGGGAGAGCCCATCACATTTTTAACGGCCTATGACTTTCCGACCGCGGTAGCCCTGGACCGTTCCGGGATCGACGGCATTCTGGTCGGAGATTCGCTCGGAATGGTTGTTCTGGGGTACGAGAACACTCTTCCGGTAACAATGCAGGATATGCTGCATCATTGCCGTGCCGTTTCCCGCGGCGCTTCGCGCGCGCATCTGGTGGGCGATATGCCGTTTATGTCCTACCAGGCGTCTACGGCCGACGCTCTCCGCAATGCGGGAAGTCTCCTGCAAAAGGGGGGAATGGATGCCGTGAAGCTTGAGGGCGGACGCGAACGCGTCCAGGTAATCAAGGCCATTATCGCCGCGGGAATACCGGTCATGGGGCATCTCGGATTGACGCCTCAAAGCGTACACAGGCTGAGCGGGTGGAAAGTCCAGGGGAAATCGCCCGAAGCAGCGCGGGCGATCATTGAAGATGCGCTCATCCTCGAGGACGCAGGCTGTTACGCGCTGGTTGTGGAATCTATCCCGGTCGAAGTCGCAGAACTCGTTTCGAAAAGATTGAGTATCCCCGTAATAGGGATCGGCGCCGGAATAAAGTGCGACGGCCAGATTCTTGTGACCCATGACCTTCTGGGATTGTTCGACCGTTTTACGCCCGGTTTCGTGAAGAAATACGCGGACCTCTTCTCGGAAATGGAGCGTGCTTTCGGCCAATACATAGAGGATGTGAAGGCGCGACGCTTCCCCGCGGCAGAACATGCCAACATGATGGATCCTCAGGCGTTTCGTGCATTGATGCAGGAAATCTGCCTGCCGGACGCTTCTGCCGACCGGGATGAGGACTCGCCGACGCAGTACCACTAATCGAGGATTCAATGCGGATCGTTCTCTTCGGTGCCGGCGCCATGGCGTGCCTTTTCGGCGCGCGTTTGGCGCAGACCGCGGAAGTTACGCTTGTCGACACCTGGGCGGAGGGGATTGCCCGGATCAGGGAACGGGGCATTATCATCGAAGACTCGAAGGGAATCCGGTCGGTTCCCGTTCAGGCGCAGTTTCTGGAAGAGCCGGCGGCGCCCGCGAAACTGGCACTCGTTCTGGTCAAGACATGGCAGACAGAGCAGGTTGCTTCAGCACTCGAGAAATATCTGAGTCCCGACGGCCTGGCCGTATCTCTCCAGAACGGAATCGGCAATGTCGAATTGCTCGGGTCCCGTGCATTTCCGGGATCGACGTCCGAAGGGGCGACTCTTTTGGGCCCGGGACATGTCCGGGCTGCAGGATCCGGTCCCACGCATGTGGTGGCGCCCGACTGGGCCGTCAAACTGCTGAGGGATGCCGGATTCGATGCTCATGCCTGCGGTCCGCGGGAAGCCGAAGGTCTGTTGTGGGGCAAACTTTGCGTGAGTTGCGGTATTAACGCGCTTACCGGATTGCTTCGAGTCGTGAACGGTGAACTTCTCAAGAGACCGGATGCCTGCGATCTAATGATCCGCGCGGCCGATGAATGTGCATCCGTCGCCCGGGCCGGAGGGATACGGATTCCTTTCTCCGATACCGCTGCCTACGTGAAGGGTGTGGCGCAGCGCACCGCCGGGAACAAATCTTCCATGTACCAGGACATCCTGCGGGGCGCGCCTACGGAGTGCGATGCAATATACGGTGCCGTTGTCAGGGAGGCGGAGGTTCACAGAGTGACCGCGCCCGTTAACAGCATTCTCTGGAAGCTGATGCGTGCAATAACCCGGGGGGACAGGAGGGACGTCCCATAATGAAGATAGTAAAAGATCTTACGGAGCTGAGGACTGTAAGGGCCTCCATGAGGGGAACATTCGGTCTTGTGCCCACGATGGGGGCTTTGCACGCCGGACACGCTTCCCTGATTCGCCGCGCGTCCGAAGAGTGCGATCATGTGGGTGTGAGCATATTCGTCAATCCCTCGCAGTTCAGTCCGGGTGAAGACCTGGACAAATACCCGCGAAATATTCAGAAAGATCTTGAACTTCTTGAAGGGATAGGGGTTGCATTAGCATTTACTCCGAGGGCGGAGGAGATGTATCCCCCCGGATATCAAACATGGGTCAGGGTTAAGGAAGTTGCGGCACCGCTTGAAGGGGAACGCCGGCCGGATCATTTCCGCGGTGTGGCAACGGTCGTCGCGAAGCTCTTCAACGCTTTTCAGCCGAACCGGGCATATTTCGGGCAAAAGGATGCACAGCAGGCGGTTGTCATCCGGCGCATGATCAAGGATTTGAATTTCCCGGTAGAGCCTGTTATATGTCCGACCGTTCGTGAAACGGACGGTCTGGCTCTAAGCAGCAGAAACGCATATCTGAATCCTGAAGAGAGGAAAGCCGCAACCGTTCTCTATCGTGCGCTTGTTTCAGCGAAAAACAGTTATGAAAACGGAGAGCGGGAAGGGGACGTTCTGCGAGCCGTAATGCAGTCCGCCATCGATTCCGAACCCCTGGCGGAAGCGGAGTATGTGTCCGCGGCCGATCCCGATACCCTTCATGAATTGCAAGAATCCGGTTCCGGGGTGCTGCTTTCAATGGCGGTCAGGATAGGGAAGACCCGCCTGATCGACAATATGCTTCTGTAGGCGCCGCGTATAAGAAGAGAAATGTCGGTTTCATGATTGCAGCATTTATCGACACGGGGAGCGGGGAATCGGAAACCTGGAACGTTTTTTCACGGGAGAACTCCATGTTGCTTGCGGTCGATATCGGGAATACCGGAATTACATTGGGCATATTTGAGGGCGACACTCTTCGTTCCTGCTGGCGGCTGGCTTCGGACAGCGAACGGACCGTTGATGAGTACGGAATACTCATTTCTCAGTTGCTGGAACGGTCCGGAAAAGGTCCCGGTCGCGTGGACAATATCGCAATCGCTTCCGTCGTTCCCCCGATAACCGGAATTTTCGATCGCGTCTGCCGCGATTACCTGGGAGTCAAGCCGCTTATCGTCGATGCGGGAACCCGGACAGGAATCCGCATCCGGTATGAGGATCCCAAGCAGGTGGGGGCGGACCGGATAGTGCAGACCGCCGCCGTCCTGAAGTTATTCAAAGGGCCCGCCTGTATTGTCGATTTCGGCACCGCGACCATATTCGACGCCGTCTCGGCTGAAGGCGAATACCTGGGCGGGGCCATCGCTCCGGGGATACGGATTTCCTCGGATGCCCTTTTCCAGCGGGCCGCAAAGCTTCCCCGTGTGGAAATTCAGCGTCCACCCTCGGCCATCGGAAGGAATACGGCGCATTCCCTGCAGTCCGGCCTGCTGTTCGGTTACGTGGGACTGGTGGATGGAATGGTTCAGCGGTTTCGAAAAGAGCTGGGACCCGAAATGAAAACCGTCGGCACCGGAGCCCTGATCGAACTCATCGCCAGGGAAACTCAAAGCATCGACATCATCGAACCCTGGCTGGCGCTTCAGGGATTGAGAATCATACACGATCTCAATAGAGGCTGATTTTCCAGTCTTCAGATATTGTCGGACGGCGATGGGTTAACGTTCAGGCGTTCAATTACTATTATTTGACGATCTTTTTAGGGCTGATCCGGGTCAATTCCCTCATAAAAATCTGTGCGTCATCCGGCACCGATTCAGTTCTGTGGAAAAGAACCTGCCGGGGCTCGATATGTTTGCCGTAGAGAACATAGTTGGCGTTTTTGTCGGGCCTTATTGTTTCTCCTTTTACGACAAGGCCTCCGAATAGGCCGCGCGCGCGGGAATATGCCAGGATCCTGGCCGTCATCCACGCGTCCGTTTCCGCAGCAGCCGTTCTCCCGACCGGACCTGCTGCAACGGAGGCGTCTCCTCCCAGTGTGAATTTGCTGTCGAGAAGGCTCTCAATTCCGGAAACATTCATTATCAGAAGTATAAGGTCGACCGACTGGACGCCTATTTGAAGTCCGAAACTGCCTCCCGTAATCTGAATCATCGTCGGGGCACTCCACGGCCCGTCCCCGTTATCGGTTCTGCATGAAATCACGCCCTTCCCGTAACTGGCTCCAAATATGAATCCGCCCTTTTTCACGCCGGGGATGACTGCTACGCAGGAACATTTGTCCAGAAGATCCCTGGGAATGTTCCTGTCGGGTGCCTGTGCGATTTCCTTCAGTGCCACGGCGGAACTGACGACCCGGTCGTGCACTTCCGTTGCGGCAACCAGCATGGATGAGTTTAATGCAGCGATAACGGCAAGCAGCAGCAGTTTTTTCACGTCGCCTCCTGAAGGCATTTTGAACCCCGATTGATAATATGGAATTAGATTACCATTTACGGCTGAGGGATCAAGATGCAGATTCAGCAGCCCACCGCTGACGGTACAGGACGTCGGGGATCCGGAGCGTGGAGCGATGAATTGACGGAACCGGTAAGCTTTACCGGGGTTTGAAAGAGAAAAATTCCGACACGTTCTCCCGTACAAGCTGAGGAAACGTCTTGTCGAGATAGGAACGGATCGAGACGTAGCACTGATCGCAGGTATTTTTTTCGGTAAATTCCTCGACCATCCGTACCTGCTCGTGAAGTCCGTACTTTTTGAACTGCATCGAGCAGGGCTGCAGGTATCCGTCGCTTGTCACTACAAGCCAGCGGAGCCCCGCCTTGCAGTTCGGAGCGCCGCCGCGGGTGAAGTATTTTATCGTTGCATCCAGTGTCGATTTGTTGTTGGTGATCCAGTGCGACTTGTCCATTCGGCTTTTGATCCTGTCCAGTTGCTCGTTCAGGATGTTCAACTGGTCGGGGCTTGCGAGGAAATAATCCCTGCATCCGGTGCGGCGGGGAGAATAGGCGCTGTAGTTCAGGTTCACGCCCCACTCGGCCGCTTTGTCGGCAACCGCATTGATTTCCGCCACGTTGGAGGCGGTTATGCAGTTGTTCAGGACGATGTCGTCGTAGCCCAGTGCCGCGACTTTCGGCACAATTTCGCTGAGATGCTTGTACAGACCCGGTAACCCGCGGAAATCATCGTGGCGTTCGTCGGGGAAATCGAGGCTGACGCAAAATTCGTCGACCCCGGCCCTGCGGAGCTGCACATATTTCTCTTCGGTCATGAGCGACCAGTTCGAAACCAGTATGGTATAAGGTAGCCCGTTGTTCGATTTAATATTCCGGACGATTTCCAGCAGATCGGAACGCATCAGAGGTTCGCCGCCTGAAATCTGAACGACGCAGGGACGCAGTTCCTGCATGTATTTCCTGTAATCAGCCGGCTGCATATTGTTTGAATCGTCGCGGTCGCCCCCGTGATCGCAATGTTTGCAAAAGCAGGTACAGGAATCCGTAACTTCGAAGGATACAACGACAGGGCGTTTGGCAAACCAGTTTACAGATCCCTTGGCAATTATCCTGAGAGACTCTCCCAGAGGGACTTTACGCATGTGCTCTTCCTCCTTAGGGTTTTAACCTATCCTACGGATGAACCGTGATCCTACCAGATGCTTCACGTTGAATGCAAGATCATTGATTACATTTATTTACACGGTTTTGCAACAAAATCAACGTCTTTTTCGAACTTACCGACGGAATTCCGTAACGGTCCGGGGGCAATGCGTTTATAAATCAGGGCGTATCCGGATCTTCGGATCGCTTTGAAGAATGTTTTGATAAGTGAAATTTCGATTCCGAGCGCAATCTGACCGAGCGCTCCCTGCGTTCGCAGAAGTCTTTCAGCTCCAACAGGACCGTATTCCATCCCCGGTCGAGGAAAGCGTATGTTTCCTCATCCGGGGCAGCGTCGTCGCTGTCCATCATAACGACTTCAGTCATGCCGGATTTGGATTTGATCGTATAGCTCAATGTGTGTTTCGACGAATCGGTTTGCACATCGCAGCTGTCTTCCATCCATAGAAGTTCCAGCAGGCGGTTGGGGACGACGCTGGTGAATATTGCCCGACCTTTTTGTCCGCCTTTCCCGGTTTTCCAGAATGCGATGAACTCGCCTCCTTCGCAGGGATTGCAATCCGCCCGGTCGCAGAACCACCGCGACAATTCCTTGGAATTGGTCAACGCCCTGTAGACAACTTCCGCTGAAGCTTTGATCCAGACTCTCTTCTCAATCCTTTTGCCTGAAGGATTGGCTGAGTCTCCGGTAATGTCGGATCGGCTGCCTGTCACGGATCTCATTCCTTGGTTTGTATCGCCGGGATATCCGGCGTCATTAATCCTACCAGAATTAACCCGCATTTCTCACGCCCAAAGTACACCAATGTGTACTTTGGGCCAGGTTTCATACTGCGGCGACTTGTTAAGCGAAGCGGCGCGTCCAACGCTCATACACGCCGCACCGGTTGCTCCGGTCGCTTCGCTTACCTTCGCTTACACTAAACCTAGTGGGAAATGCTGGTTGGACTTCATTTTTCATAATGTTTTGCTGCAAGTCGGTGTAGACTGTCTGTGAGTCATATTACGATGAATGCAACCGCACTCTTATTCGCTGCCGTGAAGGCAAACTGACGGAAGAGGCGGGACAAAGTCCGCTAATCGACTGTAAATTTTGGAAATGGTGAATTATGCGCAAAAGAATAATGATGATGTCTATTGTTATAGCTCTCTTCCTGTTCTTCGGCGGTTTGTCTTTTGCGATCGGAATGTACTTTGACTATCTGTGGTTTGCCGAACTTGGGAAGACGACTATTTTTACTACGGCGCTGTTCGCAAAAAGCATACTGTGTTCGGTATGTCTCCTGATCGGATTCCTGTTCGTTTATTTAAACCTGGCATTTGCGAATCGCGGACCCGGAATCATCCAGCTCGGCATACCGACACCGACCGGGCAGATAACGGCCTACACGGTTCCCCCGGAGATGGTTCGACGCGTTGTGGGAATCCTGGCGCTTCTCGTAGGATTGCTGCTGGGAGTGACCGAAGCCGTTCATTGGGAAAAAGTATGGCGCTGGCTTCACAGTGTTTCTTTTAATGCCGAAGATCCTATTTTTTCCCGTGACGTTTCCTTCTATATGTTTACGCTCCCCTTTTTACAGGAGGTGATTAAGGCAGGGCTCATCCTGGGATTTCTGACTCTTATCGGGGTGGTGGTGCTTTACTACTTTAAGGGAGCGCTCTCGTGGAAAAAGATCATCGGTTCCGAAAGCCGTCGGAGCCGGTTCAGCATTCAGGTTTCACTGCTGGCCGCGTTTATATTTTTACTCCTGGCTGCCAGTGCTTTCCTGAACCGCTATGAAGTTCTCTTCGAAAATCACGATGTGTTCTCCGGTGCAGGATATACCGATTTGTATGCCCGTGTGCCCATGTTGTGGATCCTGTCCGCCTCTGCACTGCTGGCGGCATTCCTGTTTATCGCAAATGCATTTTCCTCTAAAAACCGGCTTGCGATCGGTGCCGTCGTTCTTTATCTGGCGCTCATGTTCCTGGGAAATCTGTACCCGACCGTCATTCAAAAACTTATTGTCGATCCGAACGAACTCGATAAAGAGAGTCCGCAGATCGTCAATAATATCAAAGCCACCCTGCAGGGATATGATCTCGAAAATGTTCAGGAGCGAAATTTATCCGGCGATGAGGCTCTAACGCCGCAGGACATACAGAACAATATGGTGACGATTCACAGTATACGTCTCTGGGACCAGGAGCCTCTGCTGGATGCCCTGAAGCAGATCCAGGAAATCAGAACATACTATGATTTTGTCAGCGCAGATCATGACAGGTATGTCCTTAACGGCGAACTGAAGCAATACATGCTTTCCGCGCGCGAATTGAATTCTTCGAGCCTCCCGGAGCGGACCTGGATTAACGAGCATCTGAGCTACACGCACGGCTACGGTGCTGCGATCGGTCCGGTCAATACCCAGACTGAAGAGGGATTGCCCAAGCTGCTTGTCAAGGATATCCCACCGGTTTCTTCAAATCCGGTTTTTGATATCGACAGGCCTGAAATTTATTACGGGGAGCTGACCAGCGGGTATGTGGTTGTGAAGACAAAACAGGCGGAATTCGATTATCCCATGGGGGATGCCAATAAGTTTACGACCTATAAGGGGACGGGGGGCGTTGCCGTAAACTCCTTTTTCAGAAAGCTGCTGTTCGCGTTTTATCTTAAGGATAAAAATATTGTGCTCTCTCCCCAGTTGAATTCGGAAAGCCGATTCCTCTTTTTCCGCGATATCAGGCAGCGCTTGAGCCGGCTCGCTCCGTTTCTTTTGCTTGATCACGATCCCTATATCGTGGTTTCAAAGGGCCGGATTTTCTGGATTCAGGACGGATACACGGTTTCGGATCGCTACCCCTACTCGCATACCACCCAGGGAGTTGGGAATTATATCCGCAATTCCGTAAAGATGGTGATGGATGCCTACAACGGCAGCGTGGACATGTTTGTCGCCGATGAAACCGATCCGATAATCCAGGTCTACCAGAAAATATTCCCGGGCGTTTTCCGCCCCCTGTCCGAGATGGATTCCGACATGCGGCGTCATATCCGGTACCCTGAGGACATATTCAGGGTGCAGACGTATATTTACCAGGATTACCACATGAATTCGCCCCAGGTTTTCTACAACAAGGAGGACAGATGGCAGGTGCCGTCGATCGGGGGCAGCGGGGGGGAGAATATCATGGCTCCCTACTATACCATCATGCGCCTGCCTCAGGAGAAGGGAGGGGAAGAGTTCATACTGATGCTTCCCTTTACCCCGGAAAGGAAGGACAATCTTTCCGCCTGGATGGTGGCCAGAAGCGACGGAGCGGACTACGGGAAACTGGTTGTGTACCGTTTCCCAAAACAGAAACTGGTTTACGGCCCCAGGCAAATTGTCGCCCGCATTAACCAGGAAGCTGAAATTTCCCGCCAGATCTCCCTTTGGGATCAACGCGGATCCCAGGTAATTCAGGGGAACCTGCTGATTATACCGATAGAAGAGGCCCTGCTCTACGTCCGTCCCCTTTACCTCCGTGCGGAAAGCGGCAAAATTCCCGAATTGAAACGGGTTATTGTCGCCTACGAGAACCAGATTGCCATGGAACAGACGCTGGAAGAATCCATCGCCAAGATATTCGAAGGTGAAATTCCGTACAAGGTCCTTTCAGGCGAGACATCAAGGACCACACCTGCCGCGTCAGAGGTACCGCTCAGCGCCGATACTGCGGCAACTGTCCAGCGGTTGCGCGATACGTACGAACAGGCGATAAAGGCCCAGCGGGAGGGAGACTGGGCCAGGTACGGGGAAGAGATGAGAAAACTGGGTGCGATTCTTTCGGAGTGGGAAAAATCCGACGAGGCTTCGGGCAAGCAATAATAAGGGAGAATTGTCATGGCCGTTTCGCAGTCTTTTGATATTACGTCGGGATGTGACCTGCAGGAAGTCGATAACGCCGTCAACCAGGCTCTGAAGGAGATCCGTCAGCGCTATGATTTCAAGGGACTTGCGGTCGGCATCGATTTCAACCGCGCCGATAATAAGATTGTTCTGAAGGGGCCGGACGATTTCAAGCTTCGCGCAATGTGGGATATCCTTCAGGAGAAAATGGTGCGCCGGCAGGTTCCCGTCAAAAACCTGCATCCCGGGAAAAGCCTTCCCGCTGCCGGGGGGGCCGTTACTCAGGAGATTTCTTTGCAGCAGGGGATTCCGATTGAGACCGCCCGGGCCATCGTCAAATTTGTAAAGGATCTCAAGATCAAGAAAGTGCAGGCGGAAATCCAGGGAGACCAGATGCGCATCGTCTCTCCCAAGCGGGACGATCTCCAGACTGTTATGGGATATTTGAAAGAGAAGGATTTTGGCCTGGAATTAAAATTCGGAAACTATAGGGGAAACTGATACCGTTCAAGGGTTTGCTGAGAACAGAATATTACTGCACTATAAACACCAAAGCAGATGTTTTTTTCGAATTAAAATATATTTAAGTAAAACATTAACTTATTTCTCTAAATTACCTGCAATATTAAAATATTTATATTATTCCTGTCTCTTGACTTCTGTTCGGTTAAAGGGCGAACACAAGGTTCGCCCCAACCGATTAAAGCGTCGTTGCACGTTTCACGTTGAAAGTTGAACGTTAAAAAAAAGCGTCGTTGCACGTTTCGGGCTGACTGGAAGGTCCGGATGGCATGTTTTAGCGTATTTAACGATTTGAATAAAGGTTAGCTTCTTTTATAAATTTTATGTTTGAACATTCAACGATCTTTTTTGTTTTAACGTGCAACGTGTAAACGTTCAACATGCAACGGTTTTTTTATCGGGCGAACACAAGGTTCGCCCCTACTCTTTATTATTTAATCCGAAATATTCCATCCAATCCTCGACATCCACGGGCGCCTGGAGATCCTTTCCACTCGATGACCGTACTTTCCTGGATTGCATTTTTGAAATGAACTGTTGCCAGTTCATTACTTTTGAACCGGCGTTGCGGCATCGGTTCTGAAGCGCCGTATCGTTTGAAACGATGATGACTTCGCCTGGATGACGGATTTCATGCAGCCTGCTGATTATAGCGTCATCGGCTGAAACGGGGGCGCTGTAACGAATGCGCACTCCGGGAGGCGGCATTGATCGACCGGGATCGTCTCCGTCAAAATAAACCAGGAAACGGCCACCGCCCGATTTATAATAGGCGCTCAACGTCGATAGAAACGATTGGCGTACCTGGGGTCGGGTGCGCGACGAAGCCGCCGATTGACCGATCAGGTTATTTCCGTCAAACCAGTAGGGCATAAGGGCATTGTGCCACATAATAAAAAACGGGGACATAATACTTTTTCCCGCTCAAAATCTTTTGGATTCAAAATCCGTCTTGCGGAAATAAGTATTATGTCCCCTTTTTTATAAAGAATCATTATGAGTGAATCTTTTATAGATGTTGCCGTCAGAACTTCCATGGATTCGGGAGAATTGTTGGGAGCCTTAAATGACAGCGAATTCCTCGGTAGTTGGGAAGAGCCGGGAATACTGCATATATACTGGCCTGAAGATAAGTGGAATGAAGAAGTTCTGGGTGATCTGAAAAGGGTTCTGGACGGATTTGGTATCGCGGATGCGAAGCTTTCGGTCCGTATCCTGCAGGACCGGGACTGGAATGCGGCCTGGGCCGCCTCCCTTCATCCTATCAGGCTGGGACGGGCGGTTCGAATCCGGCAAAGCTGGCATCCGCCCGATCCTGACTTTGAAGGTATCGAACTGGTGATCGATCCCGGACGGGCTTTCGGCACCGGATACCATGCAACGACCCAGCTTGTGATTGAATGGCTGGAAGAACACGTCAAGGGAGGGGAGCGAATCCTGGATGTCGGCAGCGGCAGCGGAATTCTCTCCATGGTCGCCATTCGTCTGGGCGCCGCTTCGGCGCTGGCCGTGGATATCGATCCCGTTGCGGTGGAATGCGCCCGGGGATATTCGGAAGCGAACGGTTTTGGACCTGAACTGGAGTTTCGGACCGGTACATTCGAAAGCCTGGAACCCGTACAGTATGACATAATCCTGGCCAACATCGACGGCCGTACTCTGCCTGTACTGAGTGGATTTCTTCCGAACCTTCTGAAGGAGGAGGGAACTGCCTGCTATTCGGGACTGCAGGAACAGGATTTAGATGAAGTTGAAGCAGCCCTGACGAAAGCCGGACTTAGAATTACCGCCCAAAAACAGCGCGACGAATGGCTCGCCATCGAAGTTAAGTCATCGTTGAAAGTTGCGCCTTGAACGTTGCAGAAGGTTGCACGTTGAACGTTAAAAGCAAAAAGATCGTTGGAATGTTGAATTCAAAGTTCCAAACTGCCCATCAGCCTAAAAACGTGCAACGAAGTATTTTTCTTTTAACATACAACGTGAAACGTTTAACGTGCAACGGACGTCACGTTCTCGCGGCTTTGATTCTTTCCGGAGTTAACGGCATCTGGAAAACACGGACACCGTTAAGATCGAAAAGCGCGTTTGCGACGGCGGCGCCGACAGGCACGATCGACGGTTCGCCCCCTCCCTGGGGATCCAGTTCGTCGTTTTTAACAAGGAACGCATCGATTTCGGGGAGCATCGAGAATCGCGGGATCCTGTAGTTGTGGAAGTTGGTCGTGAAGATTTTGCCTCCCTTGAAGCTGATGTCTTCAGTCAGGGTATACCCGAGGCCCATCATGATGCATCCTTCCATCTGCATCAGCGCTCCCTTGGGATTAATGCAGATCCCCATATCCTGGGCGGCAACGATTTTCCTGACCCGGATGGATCCGTTTTGCAATTCAATTTCGGCAATCTGGGCTACATAGGTTCCGGCATCGATACCGCAGCCGAAGCCTATCCCGCGGCTGCTGGGTGCAGCCGCCGGTTTGTAGCCGAAGCGCTCGGCAACTGTTTCAAGCACTCGGCGCATCCTGGGATCTGATGTGTTCTTAAGGCGGAATTCCAGAGGATCCATTTTGAGTTTGGCCGCCATGATGTCGATCTGCGACTCTCTTGCAAAAACATTGATGTTCGCTCCGGGAGCGCGCCACGCACCGGTTGCAAAGGGGTGGGCGCTGGCGCCTTCCCCCACTCTCTCGCCCATCCAGCTGCCGTATGTGCTCATGAGATTATTGGGAACATTGTAAAACTGTTCCGCGCTCCGTGTTCCGGCGTAGTAGACGTGATAATCCCAGAGGCACATTTTCCCCGATGCGTCGATTCCCGACTTGATCTTTACGACGGCGGCGGGGCGGTAAGTGTCGTAAAAGAATTCTTCTTCCCTGTTGAAGGACACCTGCACGGGCAATCCTGTAATTTTTGCCAGTCGTGCCGCTTCTACCGACTGGAGACCTGCGCTTTTCCCTCCGAATCCTCCACCCACAAGAGGGGTGATAACGCGCACTTTTTCGTCAGGGAATTTTATGGCGCCTGCAATCTCACTTTGTCCCGGAAACGGCGTTTGGGTCGACATCCAGACGGTCATTCTGTCGCCGTCGGGCTTTGCCAGCGCGGTATGGGTTTCCATGGGAGCGTGAGCCCCGTATCCATTCAGATAGGTTTCTTCAAAGACCGTTTCGGCGATCCGGTTGCCTTCCGCCAGGTCGCCTTTCTTCTCCATCTCGCGCGGCGGCGGCGCAACCTCGACAAGATGTTCGAAAATGGTGTTTTCATCGACGGAGCCCTCAGGCACATCGTATTCCGACCGGACGCTCGCGAGGGCTTTTTCCGCCGTTTCGGGATCGGCATGCAGCACGGCGACGACTCCGTCTTCATTGACAACCGTAACGCCAGGAATCTTTTCGGCCTCTGTCGTGTCCACGCTCTTGAGGGTGGCTCCATGGACTGGAGGGCGGAGCAATCTGGCGTACATCAGGCCTGGGAAACGAAGGTCTCCGGAGTATTTCGCTTTTCCGGTTACTTTAGCGAGCCCGTCCAGCCGGTCGGTCGGCCTGCCCATAATGGTAAATTCCGAAGGAGGCTTGGTGGCGGCTTTCCCCTCCAGCTTGCGCGTGATTTTCTGTCCCTTGGCGAGCTCGCCGAAAGTGACCCGGGCCGTTTTATCGTTTGTGTCGTAAATAACACCGTTTTCGATTTTCAACTGTGTTTTAGTCTTCTTCAGTTGTTCGGATGCGAGCACCAGCAGAATTTCTCTTGCCTCGGCGGCGGCGGCTCTCATTGCCTGCCCGTAAATCCGGATCGACATCGATCCGAATGTGCCCATATCCCACGGGCACAGATCCGTGTCTCCCATAACCATGGTTACGGAATCGAACGCCACACCGAGTTCGTCCGCGGCCATTTGAGCCAGGGCCGTTGTGTTTCCCTGCCCCATCTCGATTTTTCCCGAGAATACGGTGACTTTGCCGTCTTCCGCTATTCTCAGGTAGGCGTTTAAGTCGCTTTCCTGACGCATCCCGCGGAACTGTGCCCCGCGGACTGTGGAATCGGCCGCAAAAAACACGACGATGCCGCCGCCGACCATTTTTATGAAATCGCGTCTTCCGAGCGAATTTACATTGGACTCTAAAATTGACTTGGAATTATCAGCTGCCATGGTACGCCTCATATTCTTATTTTGAAACACTCTCAATCGCCTGGACAATCCGGGTGTGCGCGCTGCACCGGCAGAGGTTGTTGTCCATGCCCTTAATGATATCTTCGCGGCTGACCGATGGATTTTCGAGCAGCATCGCATAGGCGTTCATAAGCATGCCGGGGGTGCAGAACCCGCATTGAACGGCTCCATATTCGAGAAATGCTTTTTGCAAAGGATGGAGTGCGTCTTCCTGCGCCAGACCTTCAATCGTCATGACGTCCTTCCCGTTTACGCTCCTGACGGGCAGACGGCAGGAGCGGACGGCCTTTTGGTCGATTACGACAGTGCAGGATCCGCAAAGCCCCATGCCGCATCCGAATTTGGTGCCTGTAAGTCCAAGATCCGTACGGAGGACCCAGAGGAGCTTCCTGTCGCCTTCAACTTCCATGCTTGTGGGTTTTCCGTTAAGGGTAAATTTTATGGTTTCTTTCATAATGATTCTCGCGGTTGGCTGAGTTATTTACCTTCCAATTGTATCAAAACCTGACCTCCAGACAATTAAAAACAAAAGTAGGGGCGAACCTTCCGCCTTCGCCTAAGCCGAATCGAAGATTCGGCCGGGCTTCCGGCTTCGCTTTCAGCTACGCCGGACAAATCGGCGGACAAGTTGGTGTTCGCCTTCCGATTGAAAATTGAAGATTGAAGATTGGGATTGATTGGGGGGTGGTGCACTGACTGGTTTTGTTGCTACGTTATATTAATGGTAGGGGAGAACCTTGTGTTCGCCCCTGAAACAACCGCACGTGACTGTTGAGTTTTGGACCCTCTCTCCGTAATCTTGAATATTGGAAAAGGAAACGGGTCAAATTCTATGTTTTTGCCGACGACGCCGGAGGAACTGAAGAAACTCGGGTGGGATGCACTGGATGTTGTCCTGGTTACGGGCGACAGCTATATCGATTCGTCCTTTATCGGCGTTTCCGTGATAGGGAAGGAGTTGCTCAATGCCGGATTCCGGGTGGGCATTATTGCCCAACCCGATACAGAGACAGGTGTGGATATTGCCAGGCTCGGCGAGCCGCGCCTTTTCTGGGGTGTGACGGGCGGGTGCGTCGATTCGATGGTGGCGAACCGCACGGCTGCCGGGCGAAAGCGCAAACGGGACGACTACACCCCCGGCGGCGTGAACGACAGAAGACCGGATCGCGCCACCATCGTTTACAGCAATCTGATCCGGAGACATTTCAGGGATACATGCCCCATAGTCTTGGGAGGTATTGAAGCAAGCCTGCGGCGGATTGCCCACTACGATTTCTGGTCCGATGCAATCCGGCGATCGATCCTGTTCGACGCCAAAGCCGACTATCTAATTTACGGGATGGCGGACAGGGCTGTCGTTGAATTGACCCGCTGCCTTAAGGAAGGCCTAGATCCGAGCGGTGTTCGAGGCCTGTGCTACATTTCCAGGAATGTTCCAAACGACTGCCTGGTACTTCCATCGTTTGATACGGTCGTGAAGGACAAGAACGCTTTCACTGAGATGTTCCATGCTTTCTACCGCAACAACGATCCTGTCACAGCCTTGCCTTTGGCGCAGCAACAGGACACGCGCTGGCTCATTCAGAATCCGCCCGCGGCTTATTTGACCGGATCCGAACTGGATGCCGTATACGACCTGGATTACGAAAACGATCTGCACCCCTACTATCGCCGACGGGGAAGCGTGAAAGCTCTGGAGACGATCCGTTTTTCCATTTCGACTCACCGCGGGTGCTGCGGGGAGTGCCGCTACTGCGCGATCGGGGTGCATCAGGGGCGGACGGTCCGTTCGAGGAGCAGGGAATCCATCCTGGCGGAAGCCAAGCGCATGGTCCGGCATCCCGAATTCAAGGGCATCGTTTACGATGTGGGCGGCCCGACCGCGAATATGTATGGGATCGAGTGCCGCAAAATGGAGCGCAAAGGCTGCTGCGGCGACAAGCGGTGCCTGACTCCTGAAATATGTCCGATGCTGAAGGTGGATCACGGAAGGCAGATCTCCCTGCTGAAGGCGCTGAGAGAGCTGGAAGGCGTTCGGAAAGTCGTTGTGGCTTCCGGTATTCGTCACGACATGGTCATTGCTGACAGATCCCATGGGGATGCCTATCTGCGGGATCTTGTCCGCCATCATGTGTCCGGCCAGATAAAGCTTGCGGCCGAACATTCCGAGAAGCACGTGCTGGACCTTATGGGTCGTCCTGGCTGCGGCAGCCTGCTTCAGTTCCGGACCCGTTTTTACAAGCTGAACAAAGAGAGCGGACGGAAGCAGTTCCTGACCTACTACCTGATAGCGGCCCATCCCGGCTGCACGGAAAAGGATATGAAGGCGCTCAGGACCTTTGCCTCCCAAAAGCTCAAACTGCTGCCCGAGCAGGTGCAGATATTCACACCCACGCCCTCGACTTATTCCACTTTAATGTACTGGACGGAGAAGGATCCGTTCACCGGGGAATCCCTTTTCGTCGAGAAGTCGGTGAAGGGAAGGCAGCGGCAGAAGTCGACCGTCGCCCCACCCAATAAGAAACATCAATAGGATTATCGTTTCCCGTCATATCCATGGATTGAAGCAGCTTGCTGCCGACTTGATCTGTCTTTACCGCCGGCCTGAACTGCCACCCTTATTGAAAAATCAGCCGACATCGAAACCATCTATATATCGCTGTAAACATGGAATATATGTCGGATTATTTTACATTAGGTGAAAAAATCTCTCTTAATGTAAATAGTTGTAAATAAAAGGATTAGTGTATATGAATCGAAAAGCATGGGCGACACATGTAAGGAATTATTACAAATTTCTAGATAAGAGATGATGGTTGTTCTATCTGTACTACCCGCAAAAAGACCGCATCTCCATTCCACGCAATGACTTCGTGACGTCAAAGTCGAAAAAGTCTTCTCTGAATTTTTGGGAATAGGAACAAAGACAGGCAAAAAATCACAAAGCTCCCTCTGTCACAGGTCGCTAAGTGTTTGATACTGCATGAGAAAGGTGGCGGGGCCGACGAGACTCGAACTCGCGACCTCCGGCGTGACAGGCCGGCGTTCTAACCAACTGAACTACGACCCCACCTTTATGTAAGGCGGTGAATGATAGCGCAGAACCCATGGCCAGTTCAAGGCCGTTTCTCTGCAAAATGTAATAAAGATTTTATTTATTCCTTTCCGGTTTACTCAAATATAGTCCCGAGGTGCTATGATTGGCTCGTATATTCCAGGGGATTTTATGCGCGTAATAAACAGCTTCCGGCTCATCATTGCATACGCCGTTTTTTTTATATTTCTTCCGTACCTGGTGCAACCCCGCTTCCTGCTCCCGGCAGCCGACAACGGCGGGGATCCTTACCGGGGACTGGTGAAATCACTGGATGAAACCCCTTTTGTGACGAAAGCGGTTTTACGTAACGGCATGACCGTAATCGTCAACGAACATCAAATCCATCCTGTCGTTTCCATACAAATGTTCGTAAGGGCGGGCGTTCTGGACGAGCCGTCCGACAGTCCCGGCCTGGCGAGGCTGCTTGCCGCCGTAGTGAACCGTTCCGAGCCGGATGAAGCCGGGGGATCTCTCCGGGAAAATATACGCATGCTGGGAGCCCTTCTCGATAATTCCACTGACTGGGAGTACACAAGATTTGAAATCAATGTGCCGTCGCGACAATGGAAGAAAGCCCTGCAGGCTCAGTTTACAGCCCTCACAGGCACTTCCTTCGATCCGGGCACTGTAGAAATCGAGCAACGCCTCCTCAGAGAGGAAGCGTTCGGGCGTCTGGACAACGCGGATGTATTCGCCGGGGAATCCCTCCTGGAACTGGGATTCGGATCGTTAAGAATGGGGGAATGGAATTCCGTCGCCGGGAGCGATCCGGGCCCTGTTTCCCTGGAAAAACTGAAAGTTTTTTATAGTCGGATGTATGTGCCGGAAAGAATGATCCTGGCCGTTTCCGGAGACGTTCGCGCCGGGGAGGTACTGAATGAGGCGGTGGACCTTTATGGGAATATAGAGGCTTCAGGAAGCAGGGGGCAGGCGAACGCGGTTAAAGGTGTGCAAAGGAATTTCAGGTATCGCCGGATACAGGGAAATATATCGGAGCCTCTTTTGCTGTTCGGTTTTCACGTTCCGGCGGTCGACTCCGGCGACTATCCGGCAATGGAAGTATTAAGCGCCGTTGCAGGCCTGGGAAACGGCTCGATCCTGTCGGCAAGATTGCGGGACGGGAAGGGGATAATCCTGGATGGAAGCGCCGACTTGCCGACCGGTCCCGGATTCGGCTACCTGACAATCCAGGTCAGAACGGCGCCGGGCAATATCGATCGAAGTGAAATAGCGGTCCTGACGGAGCTGGAATTGCTGAAAAGAACGGCCCCGACCGCCGTGGATATGGAACGGGCATGGGCGCAGCTGGAACGCTTGTACCGAAGCCGGATCGAGACGGTGTCGGGCAGGGCGCGAATGCTCGCGAAATTCGAGTCCCGGGGAGACTGGAAACGAATTGACCGGCGCATTTCCGAAATCAGGAATGTCCGCGCCGAGGATGTAAAACGGGTCGCCGCGAAATACCTTCGCCTGGAGAACTGTTCTCTGATTGAATACCTGCCCTTTGAAGTCGAAAGTGAAAACAGGACGGCGGATTCCATCCGGAAAACCCTGGAGGCGCTGTTGACTGCGGCTGCCGACCAGGAAGAGATCCTGAGGGAAAAAGAAACCGTTCTCGCCATTGAAATGCCGGAAAGCCAAAACAACTTCAAGTTCAGCCCTATTCGGCATTCCTTCAAAACGGCCTCTATTCTCCGCGGTCCGGAAATTTACATTCTCGAAGACCACACGGCTCCGCTGATTCATATGGGCCTTTTTTTCCCGGGAGGAAGACTGGCTGAAACGGAAGATAACGCCGGAATTACCGATCTCATGGTACGGACGATGCTGCAGGGTTCTCAGGACCGGAGCGCCTACCGGTTTCACCGGCAGCTTGAGGTCTACGGCGGTCAAATACAGCCGGTTGTCGCTGATGATTTTTTCGGATTTTATTTTTCCATAATTTCAAAGAACTTCGAGGAAGGGTTTGACCTTTTTACAGAGTCAGTCTTAAAGCCGGCATTCGACCGGGATATTCTTGACCGCCAGAAACAGCTGCTGCGGCAGGAGCGAGGGCTGTTCCACGGCTGGAAAGAGCTTGTTGAGGAGACTGTCGATCCCGTACTTTTCGGCAGCTTTCCTTATTCCAGGCAGGCATGGGGAACGGAAACGAGCGTTCAAAACATAACTCCGGACTCCCTTAATGAATGGTATGACAGTTATGTAAGGAACCGGAAACCGGTAGCGGTTATCGTTGGGGACACCGAAGGAACGAGCCTGGCATCCTATTTTGTCCGGAATTTCAGCGGATCCCGTTTCCAGACAACCGAAATTTCCGACGATTTTGCAAAGCCTCTTGAAGGAAGAGAAACGATCGAGGCGTCCGGGAAAGGAAGAATGAGTCTCGTTTCCGTCGCCTTTCAAGCCCCGCCTGAGGGAGATTACGACTGCCATGCGGTGGAGGTGCTGCAGAGCTACTTCGGTAAGATGGGCAGGATGTATCGGGAAATTCGGGAAGAAAGGGGACTGGCCTATAAAATTGGCGTGTTTTACGAACCGTGGTTGCGCGGCGGCAGCTTTCTCGCGTATGCTGTTACCAACCCGGATAGAGAAGAAGCGGTCCTGGATGCTTTCGAACGGGAATTCCGGCGCATCGTCGACAGCCCTATCGCCTTTCGGGATTTTCGATCGGCCGTAAATACGGCCGTCGGAAAATTCCTTATCCGGCGACAGATTCCCTTGGTACAAATTATGGATGTTTCGAGAAATTCTCTGGCTGGAGAAGGAATCGAAGCATACCGGTCCTACGAGACGAAGCTGCAGTCTGTTAATGAAGAGGACCTGAAGGAAGCGGCTGAACGCTTTTTAATGACCGATAAGGCAGTGTTCCTTCGTATACATGGGAGTGGATCTTCGAGCACAGAAAGGTCGAAGGCTGAGTAAATACCGGTTAAATTATCTCCGGAGTAGCAGGTGGGTCGATTCATACCGAAATCACGCATGGGAATTTTCACACTGATGCTTGTCGTTATAACGGTGTTGAAATACCCGATATCGACGTTAATACCGCAGTATCGGCCGCTCTATCTGAGTGTGTTGTTCGATCTGTGCCTGCTGCTGCTTGTAATCCCCGCCGTTTATTACATCTGGAAACTGTATAAGTCCTTAAGAACCCGCTTGCTCTGGAAAATTAAACGGCGTTTGGTTCTTGCCAACATCTTCATCGGAGCTATCCCGGTTTTCACAGTTCTTGCAATTTTCTGGTTTACCGGCCTGCTTTTCTACTACCAGTTAAGTTATTACCTGATTGAAAATCAAATCGGCATTCATTCCGCGCAAATCCAGGCATTTACTCTCTCCCTGAGGGACCGGCTCCAGGAAGCCGCCGAAGGAATTTCCACACCTTCTCCAATGCTGAAGGAAACTCTGGATTCCGATGCCAGGTTTCTTCTCAGCTCCTACCCATCATCCATAATTTTTCTCCGCTTCAAGGACCCGGCTACCGGCCAGGAGATGATGTATGTAAACCACGAAAGGAACACGGGACAGACGGAGCCCTATCGCTTGCCGTCCTGGATCGACGGGAACAGTTTCAGCGACCTGGTTGTGGAGGATTTACAGCCGGACTTCTACGACGGGAACGTTTTCCTCAGGAGTTTCACTACTTCCGGATTCATGTCCGACCTTGATTTCAGCCTGGAGGTTTCGGTCCCGCTCGATCACTATTTTCTCAACAGGCTGGAGGCCGCTTTCGGCATGGACGTGCTTCTGGTGGACCGTACGGAGATCCCCCGGCTGAACCTCCTGTTTCAAAATATCGACGTATCGAGGGACAAGATCGTAGACTCCACTTTTGATATTGAGAACAGCTCCAGTCCGTCATGGTCCGGGTGGTTTTTCCCGCTCTTTCCGATTTCGTGGAAGGAGGGCGTGGAGAAAGACTCCTTCAACCTGGGAATCCTGCTGGTGGAACCTTCGGTTACGAAACTGATCGGCAACGCATTTCGTTCCGAAGGCTCCATCGGGAAGAGAATCCTGGTTATTCTGCAGGTTATTGTCGGCTTTTTCCTAATTGTTGAAATAGTTTCGATAATTATCGGAATCAGGCTGACGAAATCGATCACGACCGCGGTTCATAATCTCGACCAGGGCACTGAGTTTGTTAAGCGGGGCGATTTCGGTCACAGGATCGTCGTCCAATCCGCGGATCAGCTCGGCACGCTTGCCGCATCCTTCAATCAGATGACAGAGTACATTCAACAGCTGGTTCGGGAGCGCGTATTGAAGGAAAGAATGGAACGGGAACTGGAAATTGCCAAAGAAGTCCAGACGCAGTTGTTCCCCCACTATTCTCCCCGGCTGAAGCATCTGGAAGTGACCGGCGTATGCCTGCCGGCACGTGTCGTAAGCGGCGATTATTTTGATTACCTGTCCCTGGATTCCGACGAACTGGGCTTGGCCGTGGGCGATATCTGCGGGAAAGGCATCTCGGCCGCCCTGCTGATGGCCAATCTTCAGGCTACGCTTAGAAGCAACGTTATGAATATGCGCCAGAACGGAAAATCGCGAGGGGAAAGGTCCGTGGCTGAAATCATGCAAAGCATGAACCGCCAGATGTACGAATATACCTCCGACAACAGGTTCGCTACTCTGTTTTACGGCGTTTATAACGATGCGAGCCGTACTTTGACTTACTGTAACGCGGGTCACAATCCGCCGCTCTATTTCGAAGGAGACCGCGTCCGGAAACTCGATACGGGAGGAACGGTAATAGGGATTTTCAACGATTCGCCGTACGATCAGGATACGGTGGAAATGAACGCGGGAGGCATTCTAGTTGCCTATACGGACGGCATTGTCGAGAGCTTAAACGAATATGGTGAAGAATTCGGGGAAAATCGTATAATTCAACTGGTGCAGCGTAACAGGAACCTGGACGCGGAGAGCCTCAAAACGCTGATAGTGGAGCAGGTTCTTTCCTGGACCTCGACGGAGGAAAGGGGGGATGACATGACCCTTATGGTGGCCAGGATTTATCAAAATTGAACAGAAGCGCTTATGGCCGAAAAATCTTATTATACGACATTTAAAATAAGCCAGATGTGCGGAGTCAATCCCACGACGGTTCAGAATTGGGTCAAGGAAAATAAACTGAGGGCGTTTCAGACTCCCGGCGGGCACCGGCGCATACAACGCGAGGATCTGGTCGCCTTTTTAAAGAAATTCGGAATGCCGATTCCCGCGGAGCTCGCGGGAAATCCGCCTCTGGTACTGATCGTGGATGATGAGGCCGATATCCTGGAGTTGATCGAGGACCTGCTCCGTTCCGGAGACGCCGATGTAGAAGTGGCAAAAGCCCGGAGCGGAGTCGAAGCTTTACTGATGATAGGAGAGCGCAAGCCCGAACTGTTGATACTGGATTTGAGGATGCCGGGCATGAACGGGTATGAAGTCTGCCGTAAACTGAAATCCAATCCCGGCACGCAAAACATTCGAATCGCTGCCATATCGGGGGACCATAGCGCCGCTGTTAAAGAGAGCATTCTGGAAACGGGAGCGGACCTGTTTTTCACGAAACCGATCGATGTCGTCGAATTCCGCACAGAATGTTTCAAGCTTCTAAAAATCTGATCAGGAGGAATTATGTCGGTTCTCGACCAGCCGGAACAATGGATGTCCATCGATCCCAGGGGAATGCATTCGCTTGTGGAGAAATTTCCGGAACAGGTTGAAGCAACGGTTCGGTCCGGGCGGGATTGCGTCATTTCATCATCCGGGACCGTTCATTCCATTATAGTGACCGGCCTTGGCGGATCCGCAATCGGAGGGGATCTGGCACGGTCCATAGCAGGAAGGGATCTGAAAATGCCGTTCATCGTCAATC
This sequence comes from uncultured Acidobacteriota bacterium, assembly GCA_964586015.1. Taxonomy (GTDB): domain Bacteria; phylum Acidobacteriota; class UBA6911; order UBA6911; family UBA6911; genus UBA6911. The sequence goes on from CAZPHK010000039.1 coordinate 27,225, forward strand.
GCGACTACGCCCTTCCCGCCTTTGTCGATACTTCTACGATCGTGTTTGCGTGCAGCTATTCCGGAAATACAGAGGAAACTCTCAGTGCCTACCGGCAGGCTGCAAAAGCGAATGCCTCCATTTTCTGCATCACGTCCGGAGGAAAGCTTCAGTCACTGGCCGAGACAGACGGGAATCCTGTTCTTATGCTTCCAAAGTGCCTTCCTCCACGGGCGGCGTTGGGCCATTCCCTGTTTATGCTTCTAATCGCCATGCAGGCGCTCGGAGTGATACCGGATATGACCGGGTCTATTGACGAAACGCTTGAGCTGCTTGTCAAATTGAGGGACAGATACGGTCCGATGAATCCGGAATCTTCGAATCCCGCAAAAACTATCGCTCATTCCCTGCATGGTAAAGTTATCGCCTTGTACGGATCGAGCGCAATACTCGATGCGACGGCGTTCCGATGGCGTTCGCAAATCGAGGAAAATGCCAAGAATCTTGCTTTTCATCACGTATTGCCCGAAATGAATCATAACGAACTTGTGGGATGGCTGTATCCGATCGAGGTGCTCAAAATGATCGGTGCTGTACTTTTACGGGATAAGGGAGATCATCCACAGGTTCAGAGGCGGTTCGAGCTTACTAAAGAGATCATCTCCGGACGGGCCGGGGCGCTGCATGAGCTGTGGAGTGAGGGCAAATCGCTTCTTGCGCGCGTGATGTCCCTGATTTACCTGGGAGATTTCGTCAGTTTGTACCTTGCGTACCTTAACAATACGGATCCAACGCCGGTTGAAGTTATCGATTACCTGAAAAGCAGGTTGAGTGTGGCCGATCCTGTGTGATCCGGTCTTGCAACAATTTTCTTAACGGGGCGTATTCTGATAAAACAGGTGCATACGGGCATATGTCTGTTTCAGGGGGATGCGTTCAAAAGTGAAATCTGAAACGATAAAATCGTTTTTACGTCCCGAATCCGCGCGTCCACGATAGAATGGCGGGAACCATGGTGAATATTATGAAGTACGGAGGATAATGCCGGGCATTATGATTCGAAAACAAATAAGGATTATTCTCGGAAGCGCTCTTTTGTGGTTGATTCAAGCGGCTCCCCAGATTTTGGGTGCCGAGAGCGCAAAGACGTTCGCTTTTGTGGATCCCAGCTATATCATCACTGCGGAACTGGCAACCGAACATACTTTTGTCGTCAACTTTATAAACCTGTCTGATTTTGTCATTGTTGTGCAGCCCATGGATTTTATTTACAGAAGCGCGTCCGGACACTACTACATAGGACAGGTCTATGAACTGGAGCACGCGGACACAAGAGGGGAAATGCAGAATTATTCGGCGTCGATACTGTTGCGGGCGCACTCGTTCGCCGGTTTGAATGTCGTCGGCCTGTTCAAGGAACAGGACCAAATAGAGGAGTTGAGCGTGCGGATAGGATCCCAGCGGTTTTATATGGAGCCGATGGAAAAAATTCAGTTCGACCAGCTGGCCCGGAAGATTGAAACGCTGGATCTGGACAGTATGAACGTGGCGGAAATGTTTCATGCGGCCAATATACTGCAGAGAGGTTTTGTTAAAACCACAGATGGAACCGATGCATGGGATCGGGATTGGGAGGGGCTGATTACTCCGGACGGGGTCAATCCTCCAAAAGCGATCGAGAGTCCGGCGATTCTGTTGCCTGAAAATGCCAAGGTTCCCAAAGACAGGAGAAAAATTAGAATTTCCTGCCTGATCACAAAAAACGGCGGCATCCAGAACCTGAAGGTGGTAAAAAGCAGGGACCACGATCTGGAACAGAGAGCCCTGGACGGCGTGGCAAACAGCTGGGTATTCCTGCCTGCCACAAAAAACGGAGAAGTATATGAGACGGTGATTGAATTCGACGTAGAACTAAAAGATCCGTCGGAACAGTAACTCCTGCCCGCGTTTATGTCATTCCCGGAGTGTTTCTGATTCATCGGTGCATAGCCGCTGCATTTTACCCGTGCACATCTTATGACAATAAAAAAGATCCTTGCGAGTCGGATGTTCAATGTTTGTATTTAGGAAAATGATGAAAGCCATAGGTTATTGTTTTTTATTTCTGGTAATAATACATACCTGTCCTGTATTCGTATATTCTCAGATCCGGGATGCCACGGTCCGGGGCCGGTTGACCGATCCGTCCGGCAGCGCCCTTGAAGACGTTCAGTTGACCGCGGTTCATGAAGAAACACAGTCCGTGCATCGAACGCGAAGCGGTCCTGACGGGGAATATGCGTTTTTGACCCTGTCTCCGGGAACGTACCGTTTTGAAGCGGAGACGTACGGTTTCAAGAAGTATATACGGGCGGGAATCAGGCTCAGCATCAGGCAGAGCATACGTCTGGATATTTCCATGGAACCGGGCGCCCCGGATCACGAGATTTTTGTTTACTCGAAAACCGCAATGGTGGAGCCGGACGCAATGAATGCAGGCGCTGTTATCGGAAACCGTTATATCAACGACCTGCCGTTCGATAATCAGAACTTTCTCCTGTTAAGCCTTCTGCTTCCGGGAACGGCGCCTTCCGCCCAGGGGTCTCCCGGTTCCGTAAGGGGCGAATTCAGCATTAATATCAACGGCGCCCGCGAGGATTCCAATAATTTTATCCTGGACGGAGTCTTCAATAACGATCCCAAACTCAACAGCGCGGCCATCAATCCTCCCGCGGACGCAATAGAGGAATTTGAAGTTCTTACCAGCACCTATGACGCGGAATTCGGCCGCAGCAGCGGAGGACAGATAAATATCGCGCTGAAATCCGGCACGAACCGTTTCCACGGGACGGCATACGAATATTTCCGGAATGCATCCCTGAACGCGCGCAATTACTTTTCCAATCCTGAAGACGGCAAACCCAGGTATCAGCATAATCAGTTCGGATTTTCGCTGGGCGGACCGGTTGTCAGGGACCGGACCTTCTTTTTCGCCGATTATGAGGGACGAAGGATAAGGAAGGGCATTACCTATCTGACGAATGTGCCCACGGAGCAGGAGCGGCAGGGGGATTTTTCGCGGAGCATTTTCCCGGCGCCCATCGATCCCTTTACGCAAGTTCCTTTCGAAAGCGGTCAGATTCCCCCCTTCTACATAAACGAGGTCGGAAGGGCCATTGCAAACCTGTATCCGGAGCCGAACCGCGATGTTGCGGGATTGAACCATGTTTCCTCTCCGGTTCTGCGCCGCAGGGAAGACCGGTTCGACGTTCGTATCGACCACTCATTTGCGGATACATCCAAACTGGTTTCACGATTCAGTTTTTACGACTACGATATTTACGATCCTTTTTCAGGAGCCGGTTTCGCGCGGGTTCCGGGTTTTGGGGTCAATATCGCACGGCGGGCGCAGAATTTCATGATCGGCGAAGACCACATAATTTCACCTTCGCTGATCAACCAGTTCAGGGGTGCCTTCAACAGGGTCGCTTTCGGGGCTTACCAGGAAAGGCGGGACGGCAGCTTGAACCTGGAGGTCGGCCTTCCCGAACTCTCGGAAAATCCCCGGGACTTCGGATTGAGCTTCATACGGATACTGGGATTTTCCCCTCTTGGCGACGAGTACAACAATCCCCAGGAAAGCGTCACCAATGTATTCCAGATTACCGACAC
>CAZPHK010000040.1:0-1746 GCA_964586015.1 uncultured Acidobacteriota bacterium
GATTCTCTGGAGGATTTAAAGACGGTTCGTGGAACGGTCATGCACGACGAACGAACGAACTCTCTGGTCTTAACGGACATCCCGAGTTCTCTGGACCAGATGATGCAGCTGATCACGACGCTGGACATTCCTCAGCCCCAGGTAGAGATCGAAGCCCGCATCGTCTCCGCTGCACGGGATTTCGCCCGTGAAATCGGAATACAGTTCGGATTCGTTCAGGGCAACCTCGAACGGGTCACTGTCGGCGGGCCGAATACTTTCGGAACCATCGGCGGAACCCGGCCCAGCGTCACACCGAACTCAACCTATGTTGCCGGGAATCCTTCAACGGGCAGAGGTGCTTCCGAGGATGAAGTCGGTGAGTCCGGAGCGGTCAGCACCGGTGGCTCGGGCAATTACAATGTGAATCTGCCGGCGACGAAAGCTTTCGGCGGTTTGGGTATTTCCGTCGGTAACATATTCGACACATTCCTGCTTGACGCCGCGCTGACAGCGGGAGAAAGCAAAGGGCTTGCCAAGCTTATTTCGCAACCGAAGGTCACGGCCCAGAACAACCACTCTGCGGTCATTACACAAGGCACTCGGTTCCCGGTATTGGTAAATTCCAACAACACCGTAACCGTACAATTTTTCAATGCGGCATTAACACTGACGGTAACGCCGCAAATCACCTATGAAGGCAATATCGTTCTGGATTTGAAGGTCGAGAACAACACTGCGGATTGGGGACGGAATGTCGGAGGAGTGCCCTCCATCAGGATCAGTGAATCCTCAAGCCGTGTATTGGTCAGTGACGGAGGAACAACCGTCATCGGCGGTATTCTTATAGACGATGAATCGAACTCGGGAGACAAGGTGCCGGGGCTGGGAGATCTGCCTCTCGTCGGCAATCTCTTCAAGCGCACTTCCGTTTCACGGTCTACACAGGAAGTACTGTTCTTCGTAACACCCCGGATCGTCGACTAGTCAGGAAGTTAACAACTGATTCATCGGTCGGAAACAAACCCCGGCTCCTTCGAATAGTAACTATTCTCTGGAGCCGGGGATTTTTCTTTTCAGCCCGCATTTCAAGAACCATTTCGTACTTTTGACAATATAAATTATTGATGATAGCATCTTCCCCTTCAAGGCAGGCGGATTCGATGATTGCCTGATCCCGGGAGCGTGCGGTTGCTTTTTCACAGCGGGTATAAATCCCCTTTAAAGCTCCGGGGAAAATTCTTTGGTATCCGGATGATGCCGAGTCCGAACAGCGACACAAGTCATGAATGAACAGCTGTTGCTTCCACCGATTTATCCCATTACCGATAAAAGAATGGCGCGAAGTCGCGACCATCTCAGCATACTGAAAGAACTGGTGCGGGGTGGTGCCCGTATTGTCCAGATCAGGGATAAATTAACGCCTGCTGCGGAGCTCCTTAATGACCTCAGGCAATGCGTGGATTTCGCTTCATATAAAAAGGTGATCCTGATACTCAACGATCGTTGTGATCTTGTGCTGTGCAGCGGTGTTTCCGGAGTTCATCTCGGCCAGGATGATCTTCCGCCGGAGCCGGCCAGGTCTCTCCTGGGAGAAAAAAGCATTATCGGGATCTCAACGCATTCCATACCACAGGTCCGAAAAGCATCCGTAATGCCGATCCAATACATCGGGTTCGGCCCGGTCTTTCCGACTTCAACAAAAGAGAATCCATCTCCCGTTGTAGGCTTGACGAGACTGAGACATGCATGCAGGCAATCTTCCCT
>CAZPHK010000040.1:1756-30836 GCA_964586015.1 uncultured Acidobacteriota bacterium
TTCCCTGCCGGTGATTGCAATCGGAGGCATTGGGCTGAAACAAGTGCGGGACGTCCTGAAAGCGGGGGCTGCCAGCGCAGCCGTTGTCTCCGCTTTAATGAAATCGGGAAATATCGCTAGGAGGATGGAGGACTTTCTTGAGGCCGCCAGGGAGAAATAATGGATCGTGAATAAGAAGGATACGCTTCAAGCACCATATCGGACCCCGCGGAAAAATTTCTTCGAATCATGAATTTCGGAGCATCTGCGGTCGCTCCGTAGCCTTTCCCGCCGACGGAAGGAACAGCATTTTCCCCGCCGAGAATCATCGGAGCAACAATAAAATAAAAACAGTCGATCCTCCTGCCGGAGAGAAACTCCCAGTGTACACGGCTGCCTCCTTCAACCAGGAGTCCGAGAACTTCCCGTTTCGCCAGTTCTTTCAATACGGCTTCGAGGTTTAAAACCCGGCCCGCAGTTTGAACCGGAATGATTTCTCCTCCCCTGGCTTGAAGTTCCTTTTGCCGTTCTGCGGCGGCGCCCTTTCTGCAGAATATTAAAACAGGAGATTGACCGGCGCTTTGAAAAATGCGCGCGTCCTTAGGGGTGCGCAAGTGAGTATCGAGAATAACCCGCTGAAGAGGCCGGCTCCTGGCGCCGGTCCCTCGATAGGTCAACTGCGGGTTATCCGCGAGTATTGTCCCGACTCCAACCAGGAGAGCATCGGCACGCAGTCTGAGGCTTTGCCCGAATTCCCTGCCTTCCGGGGAAGAAATTCTTCGCCCCCCCCTTTTGCCCGTGCCGATCTTTCCATCCAGGGACATCCCCACTTTCGAGACCACGAATGGCAAACCCGTGGTCATTCTGCAGGCAAAGAATTCGATAATTTCTCCGGCCCGCTCCTCCATAAGGCCGACATCCACACGAATGCCTCTGGAACGCAGCCTTTCGATCCCGCGCCCGGACACCAGCGGATTCGGATCGACCCTGGCGACGACAACGCGTCGGATCCCCTCCCGAATTAAAAGGTCGGCGCATGGAGGTGTTCTTCCCGTGTGGGAACATGGTTCAAGAGTCACATATACGGTGGCACCCCGGACCGGCCCTGATGCCGCCTTCAAGGCCCGCACTTCCGCGTGATCCAGCTCCTGGAACTCATGCCAGCCCCGGCCGATAATTTTTCCGTCGCGAGCAACGACACATCCCACGCTGGGATTCGGGCTGGCCACGCCGATGTGTTTTTCCGCAAGCGCCAGAGCCGTTCTCATATACCTGTGATCCCGGGCATCAAACATGGTCTATCCGAATTAAAAATTGAAGATTAAAAATTGAAGACGGTTGTTTCCGTTTTCCGATCTTTACTTTGTTTCCGGAAGTCTTTCTTCATTTTCAGAGTCTGGTTTGACCGTTTCGGGTTCCGGCAGATGTATACGGATCCAATATACGCGCCTTCGATCGGCATCCAGAATTCTGATATTAAGGCCCTCGTAATCAAAGGCTTCCCCCGGTGCCGGGACGCGGCCCAGATAAGCCATAATCAAGCCGCCGACAGTCGAACAGTTATAATCGCTGAATTTCTTCTGAACCCGGTCTTCGAGCATCGCAAGTTCCGTACTTCCGCGGATGACAAAAGTCCCGGGACCTTCTTCAATGATCTTGCTTACCTTAGCTTCATCCTCGTCCCGGATCTCTCCGATTATCTCCTCTACCAGATCTTCCAACGTTACCATCCCCGCTACGCCCCCGAATTCATCGATCACAATAGCGGCATGGTCCCCTCGAGCCTGCAGTTCCTTGAGAAGCTTGGAAACCGGCTTTGTTCCCGGGACCGACAGAACGGGATTTACCAGATCCGCGATGGATTCGGTTTCCGCTCCCTTGACATAAGCGGCCATCAACTGGCGGATATAGACAATGCCGATGATATGATCCATATCATTCCTGTAAATCGGTATCCGGGAATGCTTGCACTGCACCATGATGTCCCTCAGTTCGGCGATTGAGACTGTTTCGTCGCACGCGATCACTTTGGTTCGCGGAGTCATTACTTCACGGACCAGCGTGTTGCCGAACTCCACGACCGACTGGATGAGCTCTGAATCCTCCTCCTGAAGTATGCCCTCATCTTCCCCGATCTCCAGATATGCCTGTATTTCCTCGTCGGTCGCCTCATCATTATCCGCGGTGTCTCCGTCTTCGACCTCTTCATGCATTCTCTTGTGTAAATTCAACAGGCTGGACACCGGCAGGGCCAAAAGGTGCAGTACGCGGTAAAAATGCCCGTAAATTTTCAGCAATCGTACGAGCTTTTTCTCCGGCTCGTTCTGAGTGAAAATTTTTGGAAGCAGCTGACGGAAAAGAACGGATATAAAAACGACAGAAACGAAAGAATAGAGCAGTCCCTCTGAAGGCCACCGTTGCAGACTGAGGTGCGTCGCCAGAACCGCGATTACGATCAAGCTGACCTGTATCCCCAGATAAACCGGAACCATGATTTGCATTTTATTTTCCATCATCAGCGACAATAACGGCGACAGAGGTTTTTCCTGCCTCTCCAATATCATCCGCAACGCTAAAGGACTGGCAATAGTAATGGCGCTCTCAACCAGTGAGAGGACAAACAGTACGCCGACACTTATTATGATGGCCGAAATTTCGAGATTAAAACCCATCATTTACACGCCTTCGACAGTTCGAGAACCGGTTCTCCTTTTTTAAAAAAATTCCGACGCGTCAATCTCCTCTGCAGCCGTAGCATTGTTCCGTCATCTTTTTCGTGATCATACCCTAAAAGATGAAGAATCCCGTGTATAAGAATCTCTCTTATTTCATTTTCCGGTTTATTGCGGTATCGAGCGGCATTTCGGATGGAAACGTGGGGAGCTATTACAATCTCTCCAACTAAAGGCTCGCCGTCCTCCATGGTTTCATTATAGACGAAACAGAGAACATCGGTAGCATAGTTTCTTTGAAGGTAGTTGTAGTTGATTTTTTTGATCTCGTCTTCACTGACAAATACCACGGATAATGAGCGGTCCGATACTCCCATTTCCCGTAAGACCGCTGAGCAGAAAACGACCGCCTGGGCACGGTTGATTTTATACCGTCTTTGCTTGTTCAGAATCTGAATTCGGGGCAGCTGTCCCTTCAGCTTTTGGTTCAACATGTTTGAAGTCATAGCCGGGATAATCTATGCGCCTGTGAAACACTCCGGTTAAAATTTTAAAGAAACTCTGTTTTACAAGGCGGATATCTCTGAGCGTAATATCGCATTCATCGAACTGTTCCTCTTCCAGAATTCCGCCGACAAGACGATCGATCATTCCTTTAATCTGCGAAGGGTTGGGATTCACCAGCGTACGCGAAGCCGCTTCGACGGAATCCGCCATCATCATGATGGCCGCTTCTTTGCTCTGCGGTTTAGGTCCGCCATACCGGAAATCGGCATCCGAGACTTCTCCGTTCTTTTGATCCGCCTTTTGCCTGGCCTTCTTGAAAAAATAGGTCATCGTACGCGTCCCGTGATGCTGTGGGATCATCTCGCGGATGCGCTGCGGAAGTCCAAGTTCCTTTGCCAACTGCAACCCGTCTTTTACGTGGCTGGCCAGAACCAGGCAACTGATCCTGGGAGATATCTCTTCGTGCTTGTTATAATCGAGCGATTGATTCTCCACGAAATATTCCGGCTTAACGACCTTGCCGATGTCGTGATAGTAGGAGGAAACGCGTGCAAGCAACGGGTTGGCTCCTACGGATTCGGCGGCGTCTTCAGCGAGAGTGGCCACCATGAGGCTGTGATGATAGGTTCCGGGAGCCTCAACCGACATACGGCGCAGTATCGGAGCGTTGAGATTGGATAATTCCAGCAGGCGGATGTCGGTAACAACCTTGAAAAGAAGTTCCAGCGCCGGCAGCATCATGGAGGCCAATGTGGAGGCCAAAATGCCGCTTAAAAACGCCACTATTACAAGATCGATGCCGTGGGAAATACTGACCGGGTTCTTTTGCAGGATATTCAGGCCGGCCAGGCATATGCAATTGAGAAATCCTATAGTAAATCCCGCTTCAAGAATAGCGGCCCTGTCCTTATATTTCCTTATGCTGTAAATGCCGGCAAGGCTGCCCATAACCAGATATACGGCAGCGTCGATACCGCCGTAAAAAAGTCCGGTCAAGGTTGCCAGGAATATGGAAGTAATGATGCCCAAATTCACATCAATAAGAATTGTTGCCAGAAGCGGTCCGAGCGCGAAGGGAATGGCGTAGTAGAGAACGGTGGGATCCTCGAATCTTTGAAATCTTTCGTCCAGGATATCGGCAAGGGCGGTAGCCAAACGGATGATCAGCAGTTCTGAGGTGATGATGACCAGGGCCAGCGTTGCATGATTTCTTATTTTTTTATGACGCGACTGGAAATAAACAAAATAGCGCCACAGCGCATAAACCAGAATGACAACGAATAAGAAATACCCCACGCCCTGCAACAGAACCGACGACGGTTTCCAGAGATTCCTCAAACCATTCAATTGCCTCAACAGATCGGGCGTTATAGTTTCTCCATACCGCACTATTGTTTGACCGCGTTTGATCTGAACTTCCACGTCCGGAATCCGGGAAGAGGCCAATGCGCGCCTTGATTCCGTCTCGTCGGCGTTATACACAAGAGTGGGAACCAGCATCGTTTCGAGGTACCGGATCAATTGATCCTTCTCCTTCGCCGTCCATTGGGGGAAATTCAGGTCAAAGTGGCTCAGGTACTCCTTCGCCTCGGAGAGATCTCTCACAAGACCGGCATTTTTTATAGGATATTCGAACGGTGATCTTTCATCCCGTATGACTACACCCGTTTTCAGCCGGTCTTCAAACTCCTTGCGATTCCCGACTATTCCCTCCTTTAAAACGGCGTCCAGGATTTCAATTATCCTTTTCTCTATAAACGGAGCAAAACGTTCCCGCAACAGTATCGTGAGAAGATCGGTCGGAAGAAAGTCCCCAACATAATCCTTAAGCTCATTGAGAAGTTCCCGTGTCTCCTGGGAACTCAAGCGCTGTCTTTGCAAAACACCCTTTTCTTCGAGAAGCTTGCGAGCGTCGTAAAATACGCGGCTGACGGCGCTTTTAATCTCGGTGACCCTGTCCTGGTCCAGTTGATACACAAATGGAACTCTATTTTCCGCTTCCGCCCGTTTTTTGGCAGTGGCCTCGGTATCGATGTATTGGGCGTCTTTAGAAGCGCGGATATCCTGATTGGCTGTTTGCCCTTCTTTGAATTCCGGGATGTTCTGATGGCGAAATCCCACCAGTATCGCGGAAATGGCAGCCGTGATACAGAATCCGACGACTACATCGCGCCATGTCAGATTGCTGCGAAGGCTCTTCAACAGCCTCAGGAACCACCTCCGCGGCTGCCGGTCCAATGCTTTCCCCAATCTCGTAAGGTTAGCCATCCAGATTGACCCGTTTCTTCATCTGATTAAATAGATCCAATAACACATAAGCCCGCATTTCTCACTAATTTTCTGTTCCGGCGGGATTCCGCCGGCTACAAAGAGATTAGGAGATGCGGGCTAACTAGGAGGATACCCGAATGTACCTGAAGATTTTCATGCGCGAATCTTTAAAATGGAAACGACCGTTTCCCGTATCACCCTCTATTGAGTAAAGATCCACCAACGGGCCTCTTTCCCGTCCGTTTTCAATGCAGCGGTTGTGCCGGCCGTCGCAACAGGAAACGAGGTTCCGCATTATGCTTTTTGACTTTTTATCGCCTGCGCTAATGCCGGAACGACGTCGAACAGGTCTCCGACGATGCCGTAATCGGCGACATTGAAGATCGGCGCTTCCGGATCTTTGTTTATCGCAACAATAAACTTGGACGAAGACATTCCGGCCAGATGCTGAATTGCGCCGCTGATTCCACAAGCGACGTACAGAGTAGGCGAAACCGTTTTACCGGTTTGTCCGACCTGATGCTGCTGATCGATCCATCCGGCGTCGACGGCCGCGCGGGAGGCGCCCATGGCACCGCCGAAAGCATCGGCCAGTTCCGCGATGATAGGAAAGTTCTCAGGACCCTTCATCCCCCTGCCGCCGGAAACTATGATGTTGGCTTCTGTCAGTTCAACTTTCTGTCCGGAGGATATTCTCGTCTCCTTGACGGAAGCGTGAATTTTCCCGGTATTCAAATCGGGCGTTATGGCGGCCGTTTCGGCATTGCGCGCCGAATCCGCTTCGCCGAGCGGGAAAACGTTGGGACGCAGGGTCGCTATCGCCGGGCTCATAAGCAGCCGAACCCTGGCGTAAGCCTTGCCGGCATAAATCGGCCGGATACACTCCAATTGTCCGTCGCCGACGATTTCCGCCGCGATGCAATCCTGAGCCAATCCAACACCGAGACGGGCTGCGACCCTGGGCATAAGATCCTTTCCCATGGCGCTGGCGGCACTCAGGATAAACCTCGGCTCAACCTGTTTCGCCGCGTCAGTAACGGCAGCGCAAAAACCTTCGGTGGAATAAGCAGCCAGCAATTCATGTTGAACACACAGTATTTTATCCGCCCCGTAATGCGCAAGATTCTCCGATGCATCGCCTCCCGCACCTACGCAGACCGCCGTCACCGGTTCCTTCAATTGATCCGCCAATTTCCTTGCGGCCGACAGTGCCTCAAGCGAAGTCTTCTTTACTTTGCCTTCCCGCTCTTCCATGAAGACCATAACTCCCTGAGCCATCTTACCTCCTTAATATATGCGTATCTTTATATTCGCGGATTATATGACCTTTGCCTCCTCGTGCAGCAATTTCACCAACTGAGGCACAACTTCGGAAACATCGCCCTGCAGTATTTTTCCGGGCGGCCGTGAAGGCGGCAGCTTAACCTGCTCCACGGACAGGCGGGGTTTTCTGTCGTCCTCTGAAAGGCCCAGAGAATCCAGATTTTTCACTTCGATTTTCTTCTTTTTAGCGGCCATGATCCCTTTCAAGGACGCATATCGCGGGGTATTCAGGCCTTTCTGGGCCGTAATCACGGCAGGCAGGCTTCCTTCGATTATCTCGTGAGCCCCTTCGATATCTCTCTCGGCTCTAAAACTCTTTTCCTGAATTTCCAGTTTTGTTACAACAGAAGCCTGCGGGAGTTCGAGACATTCCGCTACAACTGAAGGTACTTGTCCGTTATCCACACCTATTGCATGTTTCCCGAACAGTATTAAATCCGGTTGAAGCTCGCGGCATACGGTTGCCAGCGCCCTGCCGATTATATAGGAGTCCGCATTGCCAAAAACCGGATCGGATATTAAAACAGCGGAATCCGCCCCCATTGCCAGACAGGTTCTCAATCCCGTGGTAGCCTCTTCCGGACCTGCCCCGACTACGATGACTTCTCCACCCTGAGCTTCCTTTATTTTCAATGCTTCTTCCACCGCGAATTCGTCATAGGGATTCACAATGAAGGATACATCGGAAAGCTCGACTCCTTTCTCATCGGGAGTAATTTTAACTTTGATAGCGGTATCCGGTACATACTTCACACAAACGACTATCTTCATAATCTTTTCCCCGTTTTTACAGATTCATTTGGAAATTCGCTCCCACAACAGTTTACTTCATCACGAAACTTCGGCTGTAAAGACAAGCCGTTCCGCACAAATGGGTGCCTTAATTTTGCTTATTTATATAGGCCTTTACGTACTCGATTGCATCCTGCACGGTTTTGATTTTTTCCGCATTTTCATCAGAAATTTCTTCAATACCAAAAGCATCTTCAAAAGCGATGAGGAGTTCATATTTATCTAAAGAATCCGCTTCGAGATCCTCAACTAACAGTGCATCATTCGTTACTTGAGTTTCGCTGGAACCCAATTTATCCATGATGATTGATTTGACCTTTTTTTCTATTTCTTCTGCAGATACCATGCCGATTCCTCCTCTTTTATTCGATCACCAGCCAGCCCGGAAGCTGTGGTGGAAAGGCTCACATTGTAGCATCCAAATACACGGAAGCAAGCAATTCGGCATTCTAAAATGCCGCTTCAGAGCCGTGAAAAGCGCTCTTCTCCGGGGCTGCGCTTCTGAATAATGTAATCCGTCCCTTAACGATGCCTATTTCTAGGCCGGCTGTCCGCCGATTGATTCCAAACCGTTTGAGCTGTTACTGATCTGATTCAACTCGAATTCGAGTTTGGTATTCACCTGATTCTCATCAAATTCCTTTGCAACGCGAATGGCGTTTTTAATGGCGTTGCTGCTGGATCTTCCGTGACAAATGATGGCAGCGCCGCGAAGTCCCAGGAGGGGTGCCCCGCCATACTCTGAATAATCGAGTCGTTTTTTCAGTCGTTTAAAGGATTGCTGGCTTAATAAGGCCCCTAGTTTTGCCTGCAGATTACTTGAAAGCTCATCTTTTAAAAGCTTCAAAACCGCTTCAATCAACCCTTCACTTGTTTTCAGGGCTACATTCCCAGTAAATCCATCGCAAACAATGACATCCGCTCTCCCGTTATAGATATCCCGTCCTTCAACATTCCCGATAAAATTGAAGTGAAGCCGTTTCAGGGCCCGGTGGACCTCCTTGGTCAGGTCGTTTCCCTTACTTTCCTCCTCTCCGACAGACATAAGTCCGACGCGGGGGGAATTAACTCCGACGATTTTCTTGCTGAACAGATGGCCCATTACCGCGAATTGCACCAGATGATGCGGCTTGCACGTAACATTGGCTCCGACGTCCAGAAGAACGGCGTGCCCGGTCAATGTAGGCAATACAGTGGCCAAAGCGGGACGGGCAACTCCCGGAACGGAACCGAAAACCATTTTTGACGTAGCCATCACCGCACCGGTATTTCCCGCACTTACCAGGCCGCTTGCTTTTTTATCCCTTACCAATTTTGCGGCAACCCGTATGGAAGAATCCTTCTTTTTACGAATCGCCATTGTTGGGGATTCATCCATTGCGACTACCTGAGTTGCATTGCGGATTTCGATGGGCAGTCTGTTTCCGCCGGCTTTCTTCAGGATAGGATCCAGAACGGCCTCCTTTCCTACCAGAATTACGTGTACATCGTAAGCTTTGGCGGCTTCAATGCTTCCTTCAATTTCACTGTAGGGGGCATTGTCGCTCCCCATGCTGTCAACGGCGATCTTAATCATTTGTCCACGCAAATTGATCGTACTATTCCGGAAAGCTTATATATCTTCCTCACCTTCCATTACCTGGCGCCCCTTATAATAACCGCATTTCGGGCAAGCCTGATGCGGCGCCTTGGGTTCCAGGCAGTTCGGACAGACCCCTGGCGTAACAGTCTGAAGAAAATCATGCGCGCGGCGTTTCCCGCGACGCGATTTGGAATGTCTCCTTTTTGGATTAGGCATGAACAGGTTTCTCCATTTTTATGAAGGGATTGTAGCCCTTAAGGAATAAAAAAAATTTTTACTTATTCGATTTTCTCTTAAAATCCAGCAGAACCGAAAGACGCGGATCCGCTATTTCTCCGGCGCAGGAACAAGTCCCTTCATTTAAATCGGCCCCGCATTGGCAGCAGAGACCTTTACAATCTTCCCGACATATGAACTTCATGGGAATTGCGAGTTCAATTTGCTCCAGAACCATCATATTCACATCAAACGCAATTCCATCGTAAAATGCTACATCCATATCTTCGTATTTCAGCTCCACCTCAACATTTTCTTCCGGCCATTCCGGTTGCGGAAGGTAGGAAAGGTTAAATCCGGCGGAGATATCCTTGTCAAATTCCCTGGTACACCTGGAGCACCTGAAGTGAACGACGGTATTGACCGTTCCCGTGATATGAAGGTCGCTGTTTGTATGACTCAGCGTAAAATCCGCAGTCACAGGTCCATTGAGAACCGCGTCTTCGTGAGAAAACTCAATCTCTCCTGCCTGGAATACGTGGTGGACATAAAGCGGCTCCGGTTTTAGATCCTCAATTTCAATGAACACAACAAATACTCCTGCCTTCAGGCGAAGGTGGAATTATATTACCGGGGGAAGCTTTGTCAAGGATAAAACCTGTGGGATATAAGGACTTACAGCGGCACAACGAATCGAGAAATCACAATCCGGAGAGGCATTATAGCGCCGATGGATCAGGGTTCCGGCTCACTTTCCGTTGTTTTCTGTGCCTCTTCCAGTTCAGCCGTCAATTTCTGTCTGAAGCTGCTGAACGTCGATCCTTCCGAAGTGGCTTCCTGAAGAATCTTGACGGCCTCGTCTTTTTTCCCCTCGGCAATCAGAATTCTGGCCAGCTGCAGACTTAGTTCGCCTTTGGGAAGATCGTATTTCGCGTCGGCTATCATGCTTTCCAGAATTGCTTTTGCCTTTTCGTAATTGCCCGATTCTTCATAATGTTGCGCCAGTACATTTTTGGCAAGATATCCGACAGTGCGTCCCTTCGTATTGTTTGCGACCTTCTCCAGGTTCTCAACCGCCTCTTCGGTTTTTCCCTGTTTGAGTTGGGTGAGACCCAGGTAATATCGGGCGATGACTGCAACCTTGGAATAACCGTAACCCGTAACTATCGAGGAAAATTCCTTCGCGGCTGCTTGATATTTTAATGAATCGCTGCTGAATACGGCATCCGGGCCCATTCCGTAAGGATCGTCCTTGGCATCGGGATCGATCTCCGCATGGTAAAAATCTATTCCCCTTCCCAGAATTTCCTGCGCTTGAACTTCTTTGTTTTCGAGAAATAACAGCCCGCCATAAATTCCGAGGGCTGCCAATATCACTATGGCTCCCAGGATAATTATTTTTTTCTTATGTTGTGCAAAGAAATCAACCATAAAAATCATGGTTCCGTGTACCGAATCTTCGGCAAGTATTTCTTTGCGAGTAAGCTTTGTGGTTCCCACCGTTCTTTCCTTATCTCCGTCAATAAATTGATGGCAAAAAATAACACACCCCCTCCCCGTAAGCAATCGGTAATCCTGCCTTATTACCGTAGGCAATGCGGCGCCCGGGAAGACATACATATTTTCAGCGCTATGAATTTCTTAATCGCCAATTTTCACGATAGAAACCGGATAATATCGTACAAACAGATCCATTCACCATAGCCCCCGGGTATAACAGGGAGCCGTGAACGAAATACTGTCGAGAAAATCCGCGTAAAATGCTAATATGTGACGCGGTTAAGCGTATTTTTATATGAGGATGCACGATGGTTCAGGCGTGCACCTTGTAGGAGGTTTGGATGAAGAAATTTTTGTTTTTGATGGCATCATTCGCCTGTGCTGCGATCCTGCTGTCCGTCAACTTTCCTGTCGAAAGCTCTCGTGCAGCGGACAACCCGACATTCGCGATCGCCTACAGCGGCAACATCATGGGGTACTTTGAATCCTGTGGCTGAGCGGAAACCGGTGAACAGCTCGGCGGGCTGTACAAGAAATCGTATTTTCTGGAACAATACCGTAAAAATCACAACGGGAACCTGATAGTTGTCGACGCAGGCGACCTGCTGAACGAGGATGAGGAAATTCCCGAATCGGTCATGGAAGCAGCCAAGATCAAGGCGGATACAATGGCCCAGATTTTCAGTCATATCGGCGTAGATGCCGTCAACGTGGGTGAAAGGGAGTTGGCCTTTGGAGTTCCCTTTCTCAAGGAGCTTGAGAAAAAATACAATTTCCCCTTCGTATCTGCGAATTTAACGGATGAAAACAACGTCCCGATTTTCAAGCGGTACATCATAAAGAAGGTCAACGGCAAAAATGTCGGAATATTCGGACTCATGGGAGATATGTCCGAAATGGTCGATAAAGTGCAGAAAGCCACTGGTGGGACCGTGAAGATCCAGGATGTCATAGAATCGGCCAATGCGGTCATCGCGGAACTGGCAGGCAAGGTGGATTACACGATTGCGCTCGCCCACCAGAAGACCAATAGAGATTGGGTTCTTGCCAGACGGGCCGAAGGTATCGATGTAATTATCGGCGGGCAGGATACGTTGAAAACCGAAGAACCGAAAAAGGCCGGAGAAACCCTCATGGTACGGGCGGGAGAAAAAGGCCAGTACCAGGGAATGCTGGAAGTAACCCTTGACGGGGTGAAGACAACCAAGAACGCCCTGATTCCCTACAACGACACAATCGAAAACGATCCCGAAGTGAAGGCAATGATTACCGCATACAACGATAAAATTGTTGCGCTTTACAGCGGCGGATCTTCTACCGGAAGCGACTCCGGCGCCGCCCCTGTCGCGTTGAGAGCCGCCTCCTGCGAACCCTGCCATTCGGAAGTCGTAAAGAAATGGCGGACGACGGATCATGCAAAGGCCTACAGCACACTGGTCGATAGATCCAAACAGTTCGACCCGTCCTGTCTGGTGTGTCACACAACCCGTTTTGAGCAGCCCGGAGGGTTTGCAATGACCCAGCAGCAGCCGGAACTGAGAAATGTGCAATGCGAATCCTGCCACGGGTATGCAAAGGATCATCTGGGGGAAATGAAGCCTATACCCGTAGCGGATCCTCAAATGGAAGTCTGCGCCAAATGTCATACCGCCGACCGTTGCCCCGATTTGGAGGAAAACTACGACGAATATTGGCAGAAAATAGTGCATTAGAATAAGTATTTTCCGGGGAAGAGCGTATTTCGATGAAATCAAGGAATGCTCTCTTCCCTTCCAGTTTGTCTTCCCGTTTCCCCCTCCGCTGATTTCTCAACGTCCCGAAATTCCTTTATTTTCCCGCATTTTGCCTGGAGTTACGTTCCAACGACTGTGCCATAATCAAATTCGTTACCGGAAGTTTCCGAATACGAAAAATCGGGGGAAAACATTATGGAAAAGCTGACGAGTACTGCTGCCGTACGCCCGAACCTCGGGTGCGCTTCAGGAGTTTCGGGGATTCTTCACTGAATTTAGAAGTTTTGGGATGGATCGAGGATCCCGCCAAAAGGGGGCTTGTCATGGATTCTCTGAACACGGCTATTTACAAGGCACTGGGAAATGCCGGCATCGAAATCCAGTTCCCGAAACGCGACGTGTATATAAGAAAAGCTCCCGGCACTGAGGAAGATTGATTCGTGGCCTGGTTTTCTTCGATTTATTCGGGGTTTTCGTTGTGCGTTTCCGGGGGAAGTTTTGGCACATCCGCCATTTTCGTTTCGTAATAATGGGGTCGCACGCGCTCAACGATCGTCTGCACCGGTTCGTCCAGGTATTTTGTGAAAAATGACGGATAAATTCCTATCCAGAAAGCCAGGATAATCAACGGAACAAAAGTCGCCAGTTCCCGAAGATTCAGATCCGGCAACACCTTATTCAGAGGATTTTCGAGTTTCCCGAACATTACTCTCTGGTACAACCACAGCATGTAGGCCGCGCCCAGAACGATCCCGATGACGGCCAGAGCAGCGTAAATCCAGAGTCCCGGTGCGGCGAAAGTGCCCTGCAGAATCAGAAACTCCCCGATGAATCCGTTCAGCCCCGGCATTCCGATGGAACTGAGCGTCATAATCAGAAAGACCGTCGCATACATGGGCATGATATGACTCAGACCTCCGTAGTCGGCGATCAGGCGTGTGTGGCGCCGTTCGTATACAATACCTACGATCAAGAATAGTGCGCCGGTGGATATGCCGTGATTGACCATCTGCAGTATTCCGCCCTGAAGGGCAACAGGGGTTGCGGCGAACACTCCCAGCATGACAAATCCCAGGTGGCTGACCGACGAGTAGGCTACGAGCGATTTCATATCCTTCTGCATCATGGCGACAAGGGCGCCGTAAATGATGCCGATCAGGCACAGAATCAACATCGGTTTCAAAAACCGCATCGTGGCATCCGGAAACATGGGAAGAGAAAAACGGACGAATCCGTATGTCCCCATTTTCAGCAGGACGCCTGCAAGGATAACGGATCCCGCCGTGGGGGCCTGCACGTGAGCATCCGGCAGCCAGGTATGAAACGGGAACATCGGAACTTTAATGGCAAAACCGACAAAGAAGGCAAGGAACACCCAGAACTGGAGATCCGCCGGGAATCCAAGCTTCTGGAATGCAAGAATATCGAAAGAATACGTGCCGGTTGCATTATATTGATAAAAGTAAATAGCCAGGATTCCCACCAGTATCAGGACCGATCCCGCCAGCGTATAGAGGAAGAACTTTATCGCTGCATATAGCTTTCTCGGGCCGCCCCAAACGCCGATGAGGAAATACATGGGAACAAGCATTACTTCCCAGAAAACATAAAAAACCAGAAAATCCATGGCCATGAAAACGCCCAGCATTCCCGTCTGAAGCAGAAGCATGAACGCGTAGTACTCTTTGACGCGCTCTTTAATGGCGGTCCAGGACGAAAGAATGGATATGAAGCCCAGAAGAGTCGTCAGCAGTATCAGCAGCATGCTGATTCCGTCAATGCCGAATTTATAGTTGGCTCCGATCATCGGAATCCATGAATGCTCGTAAACGAAACGGAATCCATCCTGGCCGATATGCTCCGGATTGTTGAACGCCGTAATAAGCGGGATAGAAATGATGAAACCTATAAATGCGGTGATATTGGCAATCCATTTGATAGCTTGTTCATTCTCCCGCTTTGTGAGCATAATCAGGATCATGCCTACAAGAGGGAAATAGCAGACTATGTTCAGGATATTGTCCATGAAGAATTCCATCGAATCCAACTCCCTGTATTGAAAACCAGATTGAGACTTTAAGATCCCGCCGACCCTGTCGATCCTCGGGCGCCCGAATTCCAAACGATAAACGCGACCTGCCGGGAACCAAGAATTAGAAATGAAGCAGGCCGTTATAATAAACCAGTATTAAAACTACAATGCCGAAAACCGCCGCGAGTACATAGCGTTGAACCAGGCCGGTCTGGAATGCAGTAAAAAGGCGATTCAGCTTCATATTGATCCAACCGATCAGGTTGACCAGCCCGTCGACCACATACGAGTCGAAAATGCGGGAAAGCGATGAAATCCCCCTTGTTGCAGCGGCACTTCCGTTGACGCCGACACCGTCGATGAATTTAGAATCAAAAAAGAAGCATATGTTTCCGAGATTCTTGACGCGGTTGACAAAAAGCGCATCGTAGAGTTCGTCGACCAGATATTTGCGATACACAAGTTGGTAAATTCCCCTGATCTTAGCCGTAATTCTGTCGGCTGTGCCCGGTTTGACGACATAGAAACGATAGGCGATGAAGATACCCAAAAATGCGATGGCAACGGATGCCCCCGTCAGCAAAAGCTCCAAGCCGGTTGAATGCACCGCATGCTCCGGATGCCCCGCAGCTTCCGGAATTCTCAGAACGGGTTCCAGGAAATGCTCGAACTTGTTGGCGATTCCGGTCCAGGCCGGCAATCCGACCCAGCCGCCCACGACAGACAGCACAGCCAGTACGACGAGAGGGACGAGCATCCTTTTGGGGGATTCGCGAAGATGGTGCCGGGTATGGTCATCCATACGTTCTTTTCCCCAAAACGTGAGGAATATGAGCCGGAACATGTAAAACGCCGTCATGCCGGCGCCGAGCCACAGCAGCAGCCATATAATCTGATGCCCGTTGCTGTACGCTTTCCATAAAATCTCGTCCTTGCTGAAAAATCCTGCAAAGAGAGGAATGCCGCAGATAGCGGCCGTTGCCGCCAGCATGGTCCCATAGGTCCAGGGAAGATACTTTTTCAGCCCTCCCATATTCATCATATCCTGTTCATGATGCATCGCCATGATGACCGAGCCGGAACCGAGAAAGAGCAGTGCCTTGAAAAAAGCGTGCGTCATGACGTGGAAAATGCCGCCCACGAAAGCCCCGACTCCCAGTGCCGCAAACATATATCCCAGCTGACTCACGGTCGAATAGGCCAGGACCCTTTTGATGTCGGTCTGGGCGAAACCGATTGTAGCGGCGAAGATGGCCGTAATGGTTCCCACAACGGCAACAATCATCATCGCCTCGTGCGACCGGCTGTATATTGCATTGCTGCGGCAGACCATATAGACGCCGGCGGTCACCATGGTGGCGGCATGGATCAGGGCGGATACGGGCGTAGGGCCTTCCATGGCGTCCGGAAGCCAGACGTAAAGAGGGATTTGGGCGCTTTTGCCGCAGGCCCCGATAAAGAAACAGAGCGACGCCCAGAAAAGATAACCGGTTCCGGTTTCAACGGGAAGTTCCGCTGCCTTCTGAAATACAGTTTCGAAGTGCAGCGAGCCGAAATGAACAAAAACAAGCATGATTCCAAGAAGAAACCCGGCGTCACCGATCCTGTTGACAATAAATGCTTTTTTCCCCGCGTCCCCGGCACTTTTTTTGTCGAAATAATACCCGATCAACAGGTAGGAACACAGACCGACGCCTTCCCAGCCCACAAACATCATCAGATAATTATTTGCCAGAACAAGCGTGAGCATGGCGAACATAAAGAGGTTTAAATAGGAGAAAAACCGGTAATATCCGCTGTCGTCCCACATATAACCGGTCGAGTATATGTGGATCAGAAACCCTACTCCGGCAACTGCCAAAGCCATCACGGCCGACAGCGGATCCAGCTGAAAACCCCAGGAAACCTGGAAGCCGGCCGATCCTCCTTCGGCAAGCGGCAGCGATCCGGCTTGGATCCATGTAAGAAAGTCTTTGCTGAATATCTCTTCGTGCTCTACGACAAACAGTTGGTAGGAAAGAATGATGCTGAGCAGGAAGGCCAATCCGACGGAGCCCAGCGCGATGACGGAAACCGCCTTTTTACTGAGTTTATCCCCCGTGTACCTTAACTTGATCAGGCCCGACAGACCAATAAGGGCGCTTCCGGCTAAAGGAAGGATCGGTATCAACCAAATATAATCTAGCATAGTTCCTGTCTCGGC
Source organism: uncultured Acidobacteriota bacterium (assembly GCA_964586015.1). Taxonomy (GTDB): domain Bacteria; phylum Acidobacteriota; class UBA6911; order UBA6911; family UBA6911; genus UBA6911. Next base: position 18,567 of record CAZPHK010000040.1, read on the forward strand.
TTGAATTTAACTCAGCATCCCGTAATAAAACATGCTTATAGACAATCGCGTCCCCTGTTCAGCGAAGGGCGTCATTATTATCACAAAAACAGGGACTAGTAACACAGCGAAGCAAACGTTGTCAATTTGAATGTTCTCGGATACATCCACAAGGATCGTGAATAGTAAAGGCCTTACACCCGGACGGATGCTTTATATCAAAAAAAAGCCCGGGAAAGCCGCGTCATTAAACGGGAAAATCAGTTTTCTCCCTGTCCGAAACGCATTTCCTGGATGAGAAGATCCCGATAAATCGACTCAACCTGCACTAGGGTCTGCCTCAGCGTTCCCGATGTATCAATAGTGTAATCCGCCAATTTTAGTTTCTCTTCTATAGGCATTTGGGAGCTTATCCGGTCTTTCGCCTCCTCGGATGTCAGATTGTCCCGGTCCATGAGTCTGGAAACCTGCAATGCCGGATCGCAGGATACAACTATCAAACGGTGATAATCATGATACGCACCGGTCTCAACCATCAACGCCGCTTCCACGATAATTATTCCTCCGGCCGACGTCTTTTCCATCGCCGAGATTCTCCCCCGGATCTCCTCACCAATTGCCGGATGGGTTAATCCGTTCAGCATCAGCCTTTTCTCCGGATCACAGAAGATTATTTTCCCTAAACGTTTCCGGTCCACGGAACCGTCTCCGCGCAGGATTTCATCTCCGAACGCTTCAATGACTTTCTTTTGTGTTTTTGTTCCGCGGGCAAGCAGTTCGTGCACGATCCGGTCGGCGTCGATTACATGGGCGCCCAATTCGGCAAACTTCATCGACGCGTAGCTTTTACCCGATGCTATATTCCCGGTCAGGCCCACATGCAGCATGGCTGGATAATCCCGATTAAAGGCAGGGATTGGAAAACGTTCTAACGTTGGACGTTAAACGTCTCACGTTGAACGTTTGAACGTTTGAACGTTCTCCTCACTCCCGGTTCCTGTTCAGCGGTACATCGGCTACGACAATGGTATTGGAAAGTTCGTTCACGACATATACGGTACGGTTGTCCGCACCGACTATAATGTTTGTCGGGCCTTTATCTACTTTAAACGTCCCTGCTTGAAGACTGCTCAGGTCCGTCGGAAGCACCGAGACGTTCCGTGAGGCACTGTTTACGACGAACACGCGCTTTCCGTCCGGACTTACAGCCACGCCAAAAGGCATTTTCCCGACAGGTATCGTAACGAGAGGCCTCATCATTTGAGCATCGATCACCGAAAGATTGTTCGAACGGCTGTTTGCAACAAAAATCCGTTTCCCGTCCGGAGTAACGGCGATTCCATCCGGAGCTTCTCCTACGGCGATTTTTTCAATCACGACCAGCCGTTCCGGGTCCACAACCCACACTTCGTTGTCTCCGCCCATGAGGACATACACCATTTCCGTAACAGGAGAAACCACGGCCGTAAAAGGAGCGGATCCCATTTTCATCGTTGCCGTTGCCTTTCGATCGCGAATGTCTATTATGTGCAGCTTTCCTTCACTGCTTCTGCCGTAATCCGTAACATAGGCCCGATATCCCCTCGGACTGACGACAACGGAATTCGGATATCCCCCGACATTGATATCACCGATCACGTGCCAGTTATCCAAATCCACAACGGTCACCACGCCGCCATCTTTACACGCCACGAGCGCGATTTTACCCTGTTCGGCCAGAGCAAACCCTAGTGGAGACGCCCCGACCCTCAGGCTCCTGTCCACGATCCCATCCATAAGATCAATGCCGATCAATTCATCGGTCCCGAACGAGGTTGCGTACATTCTTTTCCCGTCAGGACTCAACGCAATAAAATTGGGGGATTTTCCGACTTTTTTTATCTTATGGGTCTGTTTCGTCTGACTGAAAACCGGCGATAAAAAAATTAAAAAAAGCAGGATAGGCACTCCTCTGCGTCCCAACATCATGCCACCTCGAATTGCTGTTTCTCGGAAAATTCATACGTCATTCTGAAGGCTCTATCAAAAGAGGCTGAATATATACACGATTCATCGGCTCATTTTGTGGCGGCGATTAAACTGAAAACTCCCGAATGAACGGAATCCGGTACCTTTAATCCCTGAATAATCACCTGGCGGAATCCGGCGTCGAACAACATTTCAATCATTTCCTCTCTATCATAATAAACCGCGTCGGCTTCAGCCTTATTCTTCTTTATATACTCCAAATACAGTTTTTTCCACTTCGAAGCCCAGGAGGTTCTCGATGACTCCGGTTCTATCAGCTCGGCAAGTATCAGATACCCGTTAGGGACCAGAACCCTCAAAACCTCCGAAAGATAGTGCCTGGCCGGGTGTCTGTGAAAATCAAAAATAGACACGGCAACATCCACATATTCATCCGGGACAGGCAGTTTGGATTCCTTTAACAGCCTGAACTCGACGGTTTGTTGAAGATTCAGCTGCACCGCCCTCTGCTTGGCGCGCTCGATCAGCGTAACATTGGAATCAAAAGAATATATATGTCCGTGGAACGCTTTGCGGCCGGCCAGATTCAATGCGAAAACAGCCGTATCCGCCAACAGATCGAGTATATTCATTCTCCCGGTATCAACGACAAAATCAACGATCCGGTCGATTGTCAGATAGTAGTCCAGTCCAGTACGCCATCGGAAGAAGTCCGCAATACCGTCTTCGTAAATATCGATTTTTGCCGGCAGGTTTGACAGAAAGGGGCGCGGTTGCGGCGCAGAAAAATCAAATTTTTTTTGTAAATTCCGGTTTGTCGCGTCAGTGATCACTTAAGCAGCTCAATCTTGTTTCTTCGGGAATATGGAATCCGGATTGACTTAAAAAACCATATTCCCCGGAGTCTTCCCTTTAAAACGGCAGTCGGCGAGGTACAGAGAATAATAGCTGTCCCGTAAAAAGCCTGATTTCTTCAGTCCTATCCTGCGGGCAAGTTCATAAATGGCCGTTTCCGAACCCTCAAGTTCCGCATAATTTCCTATAGGGGTTTCATCGACGGCGACAATCACCGAATCCACTTTAAACTCCCTGCGGTATTTCTGATAACGGAACCCCTTGCGCATCCCGAGGCGTTCGAATATCTTCATAGCGAGAATCCCGTCATCCAGTCCGGTCTCCAGTTCTTCTCTGGTTTTAAAAACTTCTCCTTCCTTTGGAGGGCCCTTGAAGGTAAGTATCGCCCTTCCCTCTGCCTGTCGTATTCGGACGAGACTCCCTGCCGACTGCAGGAGCTTGTCGGGAAAATCAAAGAGCTGGTTGTCCTCAAAATGCCTGATGGAAATGACACGGGGCCGAAGGGCCCTCAACCGCTCGCAAAAGTCTTCAGGGTTCTGGATCTCAACCTTGATCTCCGTTTCCGTACTCAAGGGTGCCCTCTATCGCACTATACGACCGGTCCGGCCGCGCAAGATTCGTTCCGCCGTTTCCCGCCGATTTCTTATACGCGGTGCTGGCGCAGCAATACTCCACATTCACGCAGAAGCGCCTGGGCCTGTTCATTGAGAGGATATTCCAGGTTGTAGACCACTTCTTTGATGCCGCTGTTTATGATCATTTTTGTGCAAAGAAGACAGGGGGAAAATGTCGTGTATAAAGTAGAACCCTTCAGACTGATCCCATGATAAGCCGCCTGTGTGATCGCATTCTCCTCACCATGGCAGCAGAGGCACTCATCCAGCGCGGTCCCGCTTTCAGCCATGCCGTTGCATCTCGGGCAACCCCCTTCATTGCAGTTTCTGGCGCCTCTCGGCGTCCCGTTGTACCCGGTGGAAATAACTCTTTTGTCCTTTACGATAATGGCGGCGACTTTGCGTTTGATGCAATTGCTGCGCATGGCGACGACCTTGGCTATACTCATGAAGTACTCGTCCCATGACGGTCGTTCGAACCGGCTCATCAAAGGAGGCAACAGCTGGTCCAGTCTCCGATGCAGTTCTTCAAGGGTTCCATTGTTCGACACAACAAGATTCGCCATATCCAGAGTTGCATTCAGCTGCTGCCGTGCGGGATCCGCCGAATCCAATTCGTGCGATTCTTCTTCCAGGAATCGTTCCAGCGTCTTCGCCGCATCCTCTCTTCCCCTTTGCAGGCTTCGTTGAAAACGAGTCTCCGCATCCGCCTCCAGTCCGAGAAGGGTAAAGTTCCCCGCCTCCCGAAAAGCACCGACCTCGGAAGGATTGCGGATGGAATCAATCACATAATTCTGGTCGTTATCCAGATCGGTCAGTATTCTTTCAGCCAGAACCGATGGACCGAACTCGCTTCGCAACTCGTTCCCCGTCTCAATCAAAATTTCCCGGTTAATTTCCAGGCCCCGATTTTGTATCTCCTTCCGAATCTCATCCGAAAGGGATCTATAGACAAATCCCCGGCTTCTGAGGTATTCGCAAACCACTGTTTTCCCTGAGCCGTTTTTCCCTGTAATTCCGATAATCATAGGCGTTTCATGTTAGCATATTTATTAATAAAAGCGTCGTTGCACGTTGAACGTTGCATGTTAAAAGTTAAAAGAAAAAAGATTGTTGGAACGTTAAAATCAGGCTGACCGATTATGAATCAGCTTACCGGAACGTTCAACGATCTTTTTGTTTTTAACGTGCAACGTGTAAACGTTCAACATGCAACGGTTTTTTACAGGGCGAACACAAGGTTCGCCCCTACTACTCATACAACAGATAAGGCCTTCTCAGGTTTTTGAACGCAATGATGTCGTTCTGCCATGATTCCCTGATTCGATCCGGGGAAGCGCCGCTTTCGATCATATCCGGTATTTCCCTGCATCCGCACAGGATTTCAATCGGCCTTTTTTCAAATTCATACTCGTAAGGCGGTTCGCGCCATTTAAAATGATCCGGATACAGGGATTGCATCGCCGCAACAGCCGCAATTCCGGTCAGGTACGGCTCAAACCTGTTCCTGTCCGTTATGTGAACCTGCACGCCTCCGCAGATTTCCCCCGCATACTTATTGAAAGTCGGCTCAAAATAAGAGGGCCGGAAACGTACTCCGGGAAGACCGAGACGGTTGCAATGATCCGCAAATTGACTGCTTCGGATAAATGGTGCACCGACGAGCTCGAAGGGGCGGGTTGTTCCCCTTCCCTCTGAACTCAGGGTGCCCTCGAACAGAACCATCCCGGGATAAACCGCCACCGAGTCAAGTGTCGGCAGATTCGGGGAAGGCTGAACCCATGGCAGGCCTGTTTGATCAAACCACTCATCACGCCCCCATCCTTCCATCGGAATAACGGTCAAATCACAGTGAAGGTCGAATTCCGAATTAAACAGAAGCGCCAGTTCTCCTGCGGTCATGCCGTGGCGCATGGGAATAGGATAAAGTCCCACGAAGGACCGGAATTGCGGAAGCAGAAGGTTGCCTTCCACAATGCCGCCGTTAATGGGATTCGGCCGGTCCAGCACAATCATCTTTTTCCGGAAAGCGGCACACGCCTCCATGCAGTATGCCATCGTGTGTATGAAGGTATAGACGCGTGTTCCGACATCCTGAAGATCAAATACAAGAACGTCAATATCGTGCATCATTTCTTCCGTTGGTCGGCGCGTTTCGCCGTACAGGCTGTAAACCGGAACGCCGGTATCGGGATCCCGGTAGAATCCGGACTCGACCATATTGTCCTGCTTCTCTCCCCTCGCACCGTGTTGCGGCCCGAACAGCGAGACAAGCCGGAATTCTCCGGCTTCTCTCAAGACGTCGGCGGTGTGGCGCAAATCGGGCAACACGGATGCAGGATGCACCACTGCGCCTACATTCGCTCCCTTCAGAATACCCGAACGGTTACAAATCAAAACTTCTATTCCCGGTCGTACTTTCATGGGATCTCCGTCCTGGAGATTCAAAATGCGTTTCCGGCGCATTGCCTCCCCCCGGGTTCAATCCTTTCTGATCGCAGTTCAGGCTCGAACGAGCCTGACCCCATGATCAGGGATGAAGCCTGTCGGGGGAAAACGGAATCCAGTGTGAAATGCGGACTGCTAGATTAAATACCATACGGAAGATGCAGACAACCGGTTTTTGATCTCCGTTTCGTTGATTGCCGGTCGTATCAACTATGCATAATCGCGCGTCTGTCCGTCGGGGAATCGGGAGACGCGTTCCGACCGTCAACGGGCTTGACAATAATGAAGTCATATATTTGAATGACGGCAGTTTCCTGATTGTTGGAACCGGAATCGTCCGGCCGACGATGCATTGCCGAAACCATTCCGCCGGCGGGGCGTAACGTCCAACATGGAAATATTCATTGACGAACCGGTAGCATGAATATATGGAACATACGCTGGTATTGAACGCTTCCTACGAGCCTATAAACATCATCAACTGGAAAAGGGCCCTGAACCTTCTTTGCAGGGGCAAAGTCGAAGTTCTGGCCGAATACGACCGCGAGATACGAAGCATAAGCTTCACCGTCAAGCTGCCCAGTGTGCTGAGACTTTTGAAATATGTAAAAATCAGAAAAGGATTCCAGCGCGTGAAATTCTGCCGCGCCAATATCTATGCACGGGATCACCACACCTGCCAGTATTGCGGGAAAAAGTGCGGCGCTGAAGATCTCACGTTCGATCATGTCATCCCGATAGTTTTGGGCGGCACCAAAACATGGGAGAACATCGTCACCTGCTGTGTTTCCTGCAATCACCGTAAAGGAGGCCGCACCCCGGATAAAGCGGGAATGGCTCTGATCCGTCGCCCGAAAGAGCCGGAATGGATTCCATCCATGCTGCATATAACCATCGGATTCAGGAACGCCCCCCAGGCCTGGCGCGATTATCTATACTGGAACATCGAACTGGAAAGCGGTTAACCCGCCTTTCTCACCATTTAAAAGCAGTCTTCTACGACCGAAGGAACTGAAGCGGCCTGAGATTCGGGATGAATCCGGCTCTTTCAGCCAGGCGATAATATTCTTCGAGCCCATGAATATGATCCGGTCCCAGGTCGTAATTAATATTATCTACCAGGTAGTTCTCAAGGAAGTCTTCGGGAAGTTTCAGTCTTTCGGAATATACGGAAGCAATCTCACGGCGCCGCTCGAGTCCCCATTGTTTTGCATCCTGAAACCGGGAGGCCAGATCCTCCGGGAGGGATGCACGCATCCGGCAGGCCCAGAATGCAAAGACAAAAGGCTTTTCCTGCCATCGCACCCACATTTCCGAAAGATCCGTCGTATCATATTTATCAAGATCAACCGCTAGCGCCGCATCGCCGATCAACAGAGCGGCATCGCATTTTTTCAACATTGCCCGCAGGTCTGCCGAATGGGGGATAAAATCCGGATGTATCCCCATTACTTCACTCAACAGAATTTTCGTCAAAACCACGGAACTTCGGGAATTGGTGTCCATGGCGACAGAGCCTATTTTCCCCTTTCCCCGTGGCTTAACAAGCAGAATACTCCGGACTTTCGCAAGGGATGCGACTGCAATATCCGGAATAATACGAAGATCCGGGATGCGCTGATATTCAATGCTCGGTATCAATCCGATATCCGCTTCTCCGCTGCCGAGTTGATCGGCGCACCGTGCAGGCGAAGAGGGGACGACCTCAAATAAATCCTGAAACGGGCCGTGCAGAAATGCCCATCCCAGAGGAGCGGAATTCAGGTAATGAACGAGGGAAACTCTGATTTTTTTCGTCACGGCTTTTTAATTTCCAAAATAGTACCCCCGGCTGCGAAACAGCCACACTGGAGGCGGAAACAGCCGGGTTTTTCATGCTGCATTTCAGCGCAATGGTTTCAATCGAACGTTCCGCGAGGCCTGGAGGAAGACTGTTCAGGTCCTTACGCCCCCAGGCGAAACGACCGAATCCCTGTTAGAAATGCACGTGAAATCCGGCTCTATCGTACTTTATGCGAAACCTGAGTGATACCATAATAAAAAATGCGGTTGAACTGACCCTGATCCCGGGCATCGGCGTCCGAACTCAGAGACGAATCTGGGAAGCCGTCGGCGATATTGCCGACCTGTTTAAAATGGGGGCGGGTTCATTAAAATCCTTCGGCATCCCCAATGAAACATGCCGTGCGATTCGGTCCCGGACATACAGAGCGGCAGCGGAGGAAATATTTGACTGGGCCTGCGGACATGACTGCCGATTCCTGGTACGCGGAACCGCAGGATATCCCCGTCTGTTGGAGGAAATCTACGACGCCCCAATGGTTTTATACGCCCGCGGCTTATTGGAACAGCCGGGAGCTCCCCGGATCGCCGTTGTCGGATCAAGGCGACCGACAGTTTACGGGCTGCAGGCAGCCCATGACATTGCTCAGGATCTGAGCTCTAGAGGCATCTGCATCGTCAGCGGCCTGGCGCGAGGCATTGACGCCGCCGCGCATCGCGGATGCATGAAAGGAGGCGGAAACACGATAGCCGTACTTGGCTGCGGTATCGACGTCGATTATCCCCCGGAACATCGACAGTTGAAGGAACAGATTCTTCATTCGGGTCTGGTTGTTTCGGAGTACCCGCCGGCAACGCAGCCTGTTCCCCATAATTTCCCGGTCCGAAACAGGATAATAAGCGGACTTTCCCTCGGAGTCGTCGTAGTGGAAGCAAGCGAGAAAAGCGGATCCCTGATCACGGCCCGGCTGGCAATGGAGCAGAACCGCGAGGTTTTTGCAGTACCCGGGAATATCACCTCCCGGGCGAGTTACGGTCCTAATTTCCTGATTAAACAAGGGGCAAAACTGGTCCAGTCATACAAGGACGTGATCGATGAAATGCCGGGAGATTTTCAGGAAAAAATTGACACTCGTGATACGACTTCCGGCCCCCTTTGCCGGAAGCTGAATCTTGTTTCAGAGGAGGAAAAGCGAATTCTGCTCTTCCTGAAACTTGACGAAGCGATGCATTTCGACAAGCTTTATCAGTGCACCGATATGGATATCGGGGATCTCAGCGAGCGGTTGATAAATCTGGAACTGGAAGGATGGATCCGCCGCCTTCCGGGCAACACGTACGTTCGGATAGAGAGACTCCCTCAGGAATAAAATAAATTCATTTTTTTCTTTTTGAAGTTTTTTACTTGGATTTTTCGTCAGGATTGGTATATTGCGCGCTTCTATGAGTAAGTCACTTGTTGTCGTCGAATCTCCGGCCAAGGCTAAAACAATCAGCAGATACCTTGGTAAAAATTACGTCGTGAAGGCATCCGTAGGCCACATCAAAGATTTGCCCAAAAGCAAATTGGGTGTGGACGTAGATGCGGATTTTGCGCCCGATTATTCGATTATTCCAGGCAAAGCCAAGGTAGTCAAAGATCTGCGTTCTGCGGCTAAAGGGGTTAAAGACATATATCTCGCGGCGGATCCCGACCGCGAGGGTGAAGCGATATGCCAACATCTGGCTGAAGAGCTTAAGGGAAAAACCAGGAATATTTACCGGGTTCTTTTCCACGAGATCACCAGGAATGCCATTCACGAAGCCTTCGAAAATCCCGGACAAATCAATCAGAACAAGGTGGAAGCGCAGCTGACACGACGGGTTCTGGACCGGCTCGTGGGTTATAAAATAAGCCCCCTGCTCTGGGATAAGGTCCGAAGGGGGCTTTCGGCCGGAAGAGTTCAGACTGTAGCACTTCGAATGATCGTGGAACGGGAGAAGGAAATCCGCGCCTTTGAATCCGAAGAATACTGGACGCTGTCGGCAAGACTGGCGGCGAAAACTCCTCCGGAATTCATCGCGAAGGCCCGTCAGATCAACGGAAAGAAATGGGAGATCTCCGACGGGGACACGACTCGTGCCATTGTCGAAGAACTGAAACCGGCTTCCTTCGTCGTCGAGAAGGTGCATCGCAGGGAAAAGAAGAAGTATCCGGTTCCCCCCTTCATTACCAGCAAACTGCAGCAGGAAGCTTCCCGCAAACTGAATTTTTCCGTAAAAAGAACCATGGTTCTGGCCCAGCGGCTCTATGAAGGCATCGAAATAGGGACGGAGGGATCCGTCGGATTGATTACCTACATGCGAACGGATTCCAGCAGGGTCGCCGAAAGTGCGCTGCAGGAAGTCCGTACGCTGATCCGGAGCAACTACGGTCCTGATTTTCTTCCCAACCATCCGATTTATTACAAGTCCAGGAAGACGGCACAGGAAGCGCATGAGGCGATCCGGCCCACATCCGTGGAAAGAACGCCCGAAAGCCTGAAAAATTACCTGGAGCCGGATCTCTGGAAACTGTACGCTCTGATCTGGAACCGTTTCGTCGCCTCCCAGATGAAGCCGGCCCTTTTCGATCAAACCGACGTGACCATAAAAGCGGGAACGGTGGAATTTAAGGCAATCGGTTCCATAGAAAAATTCAAGGGATTTCTAACCGTATACCAGGAATCCAAACCGGATGAAGCCGGGGATCCGAAAAACGGCGAAGAAGCCGCCGTTCTGCCTGAACTGGTTGAAGGGGAAATTCTGGATCTGAAGGAACTGCTGCCCGCCCAGCATTTCACGCAACCGCCGCCCCGGTACAATGAAGCCAGCCTTGTTAAGGCCCTCGAAGCAAAAGGAATCGGGCGCCCCAGCACCTACGCGTCGATCCTGGGCACGATTCAGGACCGAGAGTACGTCGAAAAACATTCAGGGAAATTCTATCCGTCGGAAACGGGCGAACTTGTCGTAGAGCTTCTTGTTACCAGCTTCCAGGAGCTTTTCGATTATGAATACACCGCGCGCATGGAAATCAGTCTCGACAGGATCGAATCGGGACGCGAGCACTGGAAGGACGCCATGCGCGACTTTTACGACCGCTTCTCAAAAAGCCTTGTCGTCGCAAAAAACGAAATGCGGAATGTTAAAACCGAATCGGTAGAAACGGACGAGATCTGCGACAAGTGCGGCAATAAGATGGTAATCAAGTGGGGCAAGTTCGGACGATTCATGGCCTGTTCCGCCTACCCGGAATGCCGCAATACAAAAGAAATCGCCCGGAGCATTCCGGAGGATGATTCTGAAAAAATCCGGACCGAAGAAGTCGAATGTGAAAAGTGCGGCAGGCCGATGGTTCTGAAACGCGGGCGTTTCGGTGAATTCATGGCGTGTTCCGGGTATCCCGAATGCCGCAATACGAAAAAGATCGTCGAATCCTCCCAGGATTCCGTTGTCAAACAGGACATCCCTCTGGATGAGGAATGCCCGAACTGCGGCAAGAAGCTCGCCGTAAAACATGGCCGTTTCGGTGAATTCACCGCATGCAGCAACTACCCGACCTGCAAATTCATAAAATTAAAATCGACAGGAGTGAATTGCCCCAGGCAAGGATGTGCCGGCCAAATAGTCGAAAGAAAATCACGCAAAGGGAAAATATTCTACGGGTGTTCCAACTACCCGGACTGCGATTTCGTTCTCTGGAACAGGCCGGTTCCGGAGCCGTGCCCCATATGCGGCGCGAAATATACAATCGTCAAAACGACCAAGAAATCCGGCACGGTCCGGTACTGCTCCAATGAAAACTGCAAATTCAAGGAATCGGTAAAATAGTCGGCAGTCGACAGTCGGCAGTAGGGGCGCACCCTGTGTTCGCCTTCCGATTGAAAATTGAAGATTGGGATTGATTTGGAAGCAGGGCGCTGACTGTTTTTGTTGTTACGTTGTATTGATTGTAGGGGCTAAGGCGGACAAGTTGGTGTTCACCCAAAACAGTCGGTGGCAGGAAGCAATTTCTTATTTGCGTTTTTGAATTTCGGGGAGTACCTCCAGCACCAACCGCCCAACCTTATCCATGCTCTGAGGGCTGATTTTATCCAGCGTGTCTTCTTCGGTATGCCAATAGGAATTACCGGGACCGTAGTTGAGGTCGATGATATCGACGCTTGGAATACCGATATCGATAAAAGGAATGTGATCGTCCTGTATGGAAGTCTGATACCGGGAAAAAATGGAATCGAGCCCCATTCGGAACGCCGTTTCCCGGACCATATCCATCAGCCATGGCGTGGAGTTGGTATCGTAATAGAGGTCCAGATCCCTGTCTCCGATCATATCCAGCAGGATGAGCGCACGGATCTTCCCGGCCACTCCTTCCTGCTTCCAGCGCTTGGCCAGGTGCCTGCTTCCGTAGGTGCCGTCAAATGTGCTCCATTCCACAAAAGCCTCTTCCCCGTCCGTGAACAAAAACCAGTAGTCCGGGGAATCCTTTTTCGAAACGAGCACTCTGGCAAGCTCCAGCAGCAGGCCGGTGCTGCTGCCTGCATCGTTGGCGCCCACGAAATGCTTCCCTTCCATCAGCTTGGTATCGTAATGGCTGGCCAATACG
>CAZPHK010000041.1:0-10202 GCA_964586015.1 uncultured Acidobacteriota bacterium
GCTGACCGGGCTGGATCGCATGGGCAAAAAATCGGCCGAAAAACTCCTTCAAGCGATTGGTTCCAGCAAAGATCGAGGCCTGGCGAGAGTTCTGACCGCCCTCGGGATCCGTCATGTCGGCGAACACAATGCTGCGTTGCTGGCGGATGAATTCGAAGATATTGATGCTTTGATGCAGGCGCCGGCGGATTTCCTGGCGCAGATCCCGGGCGTGGGACCAATTGTAGCTGACAGTGTTTTCGAATTTTTCCACAGCGAAGCCGGAATACGAACCATCGAAAATCTGAAACGAAACGGCATCCAAATGACTCAGGTCAAACCGGTACGGTCTACCTCCGATCAATCCGCGGTCGCTGGAAAAATCTTCGTCCTGACCGGAACCATGGAAAACTTCAGCCGCGTCGAACTGGAAGAGCGCATTCGTCAACTGGGAGGCAAAGCAACCTCCAGTGTATCGCGCAACACCGACTATGTGGTTGCCGGAAACAATCCGGGCAGCAAGCTGGAAAAAGCCAAAGAACTGGGCGTCAAAATCCTGAATGAAGAAGAACTTCATGCCATGATTCATTCAGATTAAAGATGCGGCGATTAAACGTTCAAACGTTGAACGTTCGAACGTTTAAAGGACATCCATGATCATCACTCTTGACGAAGCGATTCCATACTGGAAGGAGGCTTTTTCCGGGCTTGGAGAAGTCCGCCCATTTACCGGAAGGCGCCTGAAGAAGGAGGCCGTTCGGGACGCTGACGCGCTGATTGTCCGTTCCATTACGCCGGTCGACGCATCCCTCCTTGAGGGAAGCTCCGTACGGTTTGTCGGCGCCGCGAGTGCCGGGATCGACCACGTCGATACGCGATACCTGGAAGAACAGGGGATCGGGTTTGGCTACGCGCCGGGCTGCAATGCAAACTCGGTAGCGGAGTATGTCGCGACAGCTCTGAGTGTTTTTGCTTCCCGTAAAAACTGGATTCTCAAAAACAAATCCATCGCCGTAATCGGTGTCGGGAACGTCGGATCCCGTGTCGTGCAAAAAGCGCGTGCTTTTGGAATGGATGTTTCCCTCTGCGATCCCCCCTTGAGGGACCGGACCCACGATCCCGAATTCAAGAATTTCGAAGAGGTTCTCGGCGCCGATTTTATTACTTTTCATGTCCCGCTTGTTAAGGAAGGGCCGTATCCAACGTTTCATATGCTGGACGGGAAAATCCTGGACAGATTATCTCCCGGGCAGGTTGTCGTCAACTCCTCACGGGGAGCCGTATTCGACAATCAGGCCCTGAAGGCGGCCCTCAGGAATAACACGATCGAGGGCGCCGTTCTGGATGTATGGGAGGAGGAACCTCAGATCGACTATTCCCTGCTGGACCTTGTCGACATCGGAACATCGCACGTTGCGGGCAGTTCGCTGGACGGGAAAATCCGCGCTACGGAAATGGTCTGTAAAGCACTGCACGACTTCTATGGAATTTCTTCTCCCTGGACGGGCGATTCTCTATACTCCGACCCTGTCATGATCCTGCCTGAGAAGGAACGAACCGACCAGGATGCGGTATTATCCGTACTGCTGCAGGCTTACGATATCCTCGTTGACGACGGGAACCTGAGAGAACTCGGAGGGATTTCTTCCCTGCCCGACGCGTGTAAAGGTTTCGACCGGTTGCGCAGCGAATACCGGTTTCGCCCGGAATTTCGCCATTTTATTGTCGTTTTAAACGAACAATGCGTACAATTATCGGGCATATTTGAAGCTCTGGGTTTTCAAGTCCAAAAAAGCGCAGTAACATAGCCGGGCAGGATTTTTATCGTACCGCATTCAGGAAAACCGGCGATGCAGCCCGGGCTATCTGGAGGCTATGGATATAGTGGCAATTCAGGAAACGGCATTTATGATACTTCAGATCCTGGCATGGATTTTTTTGATCCCGACGATCGGCGGTTCCGTCTATGCCGTCCTCTGCATGTTCGCCGCTATCCGGTTCCGAACGCTTCCCGCGAAAATGCCCGGGGCCCCGTTGGAATCGTGGCCTGCCGTCACCGTTTTAAAGCCTGTTCACGGACTGGAGAAAAACCAGAGGGAAAACCTGCGCAGCGCCTGCCTGCAGGATTACCCGCAATTCCAGGTGGTGTTTTCCACTCAGGATGCCGCGGATCCGTCAATCCCGTTACTCAAGGAGATTCAACGGGAATTCGGAACAGAGCGGGTCACCGTTGCGATAGAAAATTGCCGGCCGGGCACAAACGGCAAGATCAACAACATGGTCGGCGGATTGAAACACGCGCGGCACGACATTCTGGTCATCAGCGACAGCGACGTATTTCTCAAGCCCGATTATCTTAAAACGATAGTAGCGCCCTTGGCGGATCCCGATATCGGCTGCACCTGCACCTTCTATAAGGCCGCCGGAGCGGATAACTGGTTCGAAAAGATCGAGCTGCTGACACTCAACGCGGATTTTATAACCAATGTGCTTTTCGCCCACGTTACGGGAGCTTCCAGGTTCTGCCTCGGCGCCTCGGCAGCGCTGCATCGATCGACACTCGAACGGATCGGGGGGTTTGAAGGACTGTCGGACTATCTGGTGGAAGACTACGAAATGGGCCGGCGGATTTGGGAAACCGGAAAGAGGGTGAAAATAATCCCTTATTTCGTGGATACCATAGTGGATCTGAAGCGTCCGTCCCAGTGGTGGAATCATCAGGTTTACTGGGATCAGAACACGCGTGCAGCCCGCCCGTATGCCTTCTTTGCCACGGCCCTCGTCCGATCCGTACCTTTTGCCCTGTTATACGCCGCGGCCAGGATGGGAGATCCTCCGGGGCTCGGCATTATGGCCGGAGCGCTTCTGCTGCGATTAATTTCGGCTGCGGTAATCCTGGGGCTGGGACTCCGCGACAGGGAAGGCCTGCGCAGCCTCGGGCTCCTGATATTTCGCGACATTTCCTCACTGATAACCTGGCTTCTGGCCTTCACGAAGCGAACGACCATCTGGCGCGGAACAAGCTTCATTCTCACCAGAGACGGCCGTTTGGTCGCCAGGGAGGCTGGATCTTCCTGAAGCTGTTAAATTTCACCGCAGAGAACGCAGAGGCTCGCAGAGAAATAAATATTTACCACTTAAATGTCCGATGGGATTAGCTTCATAAAAGTTGCATATCAAAGAATACACTTATTTGTCAAACAGGATTAAAACACCTTGAAAGCAGTCATTATTACGGGAGACGATTTCGGGCTGGCGGCGCCGGTAAACGAGGCTATTGTTGAAGCCCACAGCCATGGCGCGCTCACTACCGCCAGCCTTATGGTCGGGGCGGAATCCGCCGCCGACGCCATCAGTAAAGCCAGGGCGCTTCCTTCTCTGAAAGTCGGACTCCATATAGTGCTGGTTGAGGGTAATTCCGTCCTGTCGCCGGATGTCATCCCCGATCTGGTGAACTCCAGAGGAGAATTTTCCTCACATCTCTTAAAAGCGGGTTTTAAATACTTTTTCCTCCCCGGGATCCGAAAACAACTCGAAGCGGAAATCCGGGCGCAGTTTAAAAAGTTTCACGATACGGGAATTCCACTGGACCATGTCAACGCCCACAACCATATGCACCTGCACCCGACGCTGCTGCGCCTGATCGTTAAAGTAGGCAATGAATACGGATTGAAGGCGATGCGCCTGCCGAACGAACCGGCAATTTTATCGTGGAAGGCTTCAGGAAAAGGACTTGCATCCCGGATCGTTTTCAGAATTTTCCTGTACCCGTGGCTGGCAGCCATGAAGCGCCTACTCCGGCGGGCCCATATCCGCTATAATGACTTTCTGTTAGGAATGACGGACAGCGGCGCGATGACCCTAGACATTGCTCTTGGATTCATCCGGAACCTGCCGTCGGGAATTACAGAGCTGCATTTCCATCCTGCAACCCGGCGTTGCCCGAAAATCGATGCAACCATGCCCGGTTACGCGCACGAAGACGAATTCAGAGCATTGACCAGCAGGCAGCTGATCATGGAACTGCAGAATGCCGGAGTAAAAAGAATTGCCTTCAGCGATCTTGATTGAACGACCATTTTTGATAATTTGACGATTGTATCTGCCGGTCGGGCGCGGGACGCCGGACTGGAAATTGTCAGCAGCTTCACGGAAAGGAAAGCACGATGGCTAATGTTCCTGCCGCAAAAATAGAATTTTTGCCGGAAGACCGGAAATGGATCGCAGAACGGATTCAAGAGGTCCTCGCCAGCGGGCAACTGACCCTTGGTAAATACGGTTCGGAGTTTGAAAAAAAATTCGCGGAGTTGTGCGGCACCCGTCATGCCATTGCCGTAAACAGCGGGACCAGTGCGCTGGAAATCATCCTTCGATCGCTCGCGATTGAAGGCAGGGATGTTCTCGTCCCGACGAACACCTTCTTTGCCACGGCTGCGGCCGTCGTTCATGCGGGCGGAAATCCGATCCTCGTAGACATGGATCCCGAATCGTTTGCGATCCTGCCGGAAGATGTCGAAAAGTCCATTACCGCCAAAACGGCCGGGATAATAATGGTTCACATCGGAGGTATCGTCTCGTCAAATACCCCTGCTTTGATCGAGCTGGCAAGGGAAAAAGGCCTCTGGCTTGTCGAAGACGCCGCACACGCCCACGGATCGTCTTACCTTTCGGCCAGTGCCGGCACTTTCGGCATTGCGGGAGCTTTCAGTTTTTACCCGACCAAGGTCATGACATCAGCGGAGGGAGGCATGATCGTAACGAATGACGGTCAAATCGCCGAAGAAGCCCGGATCTACAGGGACCAGGGCAAGGCAAGTTTCACTGTCAACGCCCACGTGCGCATGGGCTATAACTGGCGCATGTCGGAACCCCATGCCGTCATCGGATTGAAACATCTTGAGCGCCTGCCGGCGATGATTGAAGAAAGAAGAGCCATCGCATCCATTTACGACAAGGGCCTGGATGAATTCGACAATCTGTATCCTCTGAAAATTCCCGGCGGTGGCACCTGCAACTATTACAAGTACATTGCGGTCATGAAAAATCAGCGCGATCGAAAAGCGCTGAAAGCGGAACTGCGGGAACACTATGGCGTTTCTCTTGCGGGAGAGGTTTATGAAGAGCCTCTGCACAAACAGCCGGTCTTTGCCGGATACGCCGCGGGACCCCTCCCCGTTTCAGAAGATCTGTGCGCGCGGCATATCTGTCTCCCGGTCTTTCCGGGCATGAAACAATCGGAGGCCGTGCAGGTTCTCGACGCGTTAAAAGAGGTGATCGGTTAGAAGTCCGGAGAGTATTGGAAAATGAGTCAAAAGCGGGCGGATATAGGGAAATTGATTAATCTGGTAGAACGGCTCCGTGGAGAGAATGGATGCCCATGGGACAGGGAACAGACAAGGGAAACCCTGAAACCGATGCTGATAGAAGAAGCCTATGAAGTTTTGGACGCTCTCGATATGAACGATCCTGATGAACTCAAGGAGGAACTGGGCGATCTGTTGTTTCAGGTAGTGTTTCATGCGCAGATTGCAAGCGAAAAAGAGGAATTCGACTTAGCGGATGTAATCCAACGGTCCCACGAAAAAATGACCGGGCGTCATCCCCACATATTCGGCGATGCGGATTTGAAAACATCCGGAGAAGTGCTCAAGAGCTGGGAAGACATAAAAGCCGCCGAAAAGGGCGTTAAATCGGCCTCTCTACCGGAATCGAAACGATCGCTTCTGGACGGCATCCCCTCAAAACTTCCAGCGTTGCATCGCGCCAACCAGATGACGGCCAAAGCATCCCGCGTCGGATTTGACTGGCCCTGCCTGGAAGACATACTCAGGAAATTACAGGAGGAGACTTCCGAGCTCCTGGAAGCCCGGAAGGAAGAGAATCCGGACAGGATCGCGGATGAGGTCGGCGACATCCTGTTCGTGGCCGTAAACGTAGCCCGTTTTCTGGGTGTGGATCCGGAAACCGCACTGCGGCGCAGCAACGACAAATTCGACAGCCGCTTTCGCTTTGTCGAAACCTCGATCAAACAGCAGGGGCGTGCATTGAAAAACGCCTCTCTTGAAGAAATGGATGCCCTCTGGGAAGAAGCAAAGAAAATCAGTTCACCAGATTGAAATGTTCGATGTGAAGGCTCGGATCGGCCTTTATAATAACATCGACGCGCTTCAGCAGGCGGCGTATCTCCTCAACTACATCCGACTCGGATTCCCGCAACGCTCGAGCGACATCCGGGTGCACTCGAATCATCAGGTCGGAACGCTCGTCTATATGATCGGCCATCTTTTCTATTTCGTGGTAAATGCTGTAACATGTCGTTGCGACCGATTTCACCATTCCCGATCCCGAACAGTAGGGGCATTGCTGGCACAGAGAACGCTCCAGGGATTGTTTCACTCTCTTGCGCGTGATCGCGACTAATCCGAACTCGTTAAATTCCAGGATTTTGCTGGGAGACTTGTCCTTGGCAACTTCTTCGGACAGGGCCTCCATTACCCGTTTCCGGTTCTTCCGTTCGTCCATGTCGATGAAATCGATCACGATGATGCCGCCAAGGTCCCGCAGCCTCAATTGCCGGGCGATTTCCCTGACCGCTTCAAGGTTTGTTCGCGTGATCGTCTCTTCCAGACTGTTGCTGCGGCCGACGAACTTTCCGGTATTGACATCGATGCTGACCAGGGCCTCGGTCTGATTGATAACTATATAGCCGCCGGATTTCAGCCATATCTTCGGGTGAAGAAGCTTGTCTATTTCCGGCGTAATGCCGTACTCATCGAAAATGTAGCTGTCTTTGGTATAGAGTTTTACCCTGTGAACCAGGTTGGGATAAATCTTGTCCACGAATTCCACAATGCGACGGTACTCATCCTCGTCGTCCACCCTGATGGCGGCAAATTCATAGGAAAAATGATCCCTGAGAATTCTCTGGACGAGATTCATTTCCGCATGAATCAGGGCGGGAGCGGAAGTCTTGTCCGCCCGGGTTCGTATATCGTCCCAGAGCCTGACTAGGAAATTCAAGTCGTTGACCAGATCCTCTTCGCTATGCTCTTCCGCTGCGGTTCGAACAATGATCCCGCCCGGGAACCGGTCCCGGTGTTTGAGGATGATGTCCTTCAACCGCAATCTCTCCGCGTCCGACCCGATCTTGCGGGAAACTCCGACATGCGCCACTGTCGGCATGTAGACAAGGTAGCGTCCGGGGAGTGCAATATGACTCGTTACACGAGCCCCCTTCTTTGCGATGGGTTCTTTCGCGACCTGCACCAGAATTTCCTGGCCTTCGTGCAACATGGTATCGATGGATTGATGCTCGGTTCGACTCGCGTTCCGGGCGGAGGCATATCGCTTTCGGCGGGTTGCCGCCCCGCGGCGTCTGGCAAATGCCGGTTTGGATTTTTGCGGTTCCGCGGCAAAAGGCAAATGTTCTCCGTCATCCCTGATGGATGCCGAATCCGTGGAAGGAGTCTCGGGACCATCCGGCGTTTCGCCGGATGGAACTTCCGCTTTCCCCTCAGTGATGAAGGTTTCCGTCTGCTCCGGTCTTCGCTCCGGCGGCGGATTCAGTCCCCCGGCAGGATCAGCCGGCAATTCAATCGCATCGGGGATATCTGACGGCTTATACAGGGAATCCGGCTCCAGATGCGATTCCACCTCCCGTTCCGTTTCAGCGCTGATAGTCCACTGCTCCAGCGGAACCTCCGGAATCCACTCCCTGGAGGACGATCTCGATGATACGGATCTCGATCGCTCGGACCGCTCGCGGCGATCCCGGGACCTGCCCCTGTCGGACCTTCTGTCCCTGCGCTGCGGACGCTCCTGTTCTTCACGTTCATCCGAAGGCGAGTCTATCCTTTCCTCAACGACGGAATACACCTGATCGTATTCATCCGTATCTTCTATTATGTCGGAAACGTACAGAAAGGCGTCTTTTTCCAGCCCGATGTTCACAAAGGCGGATTGCATACCGGGAAGAACTTTTGTGACTTTCCCTTTATATGTGTTCGCGTAAATGCTTCGGTTTCGATTCCGCTCTATGTAAAGTTCCGCTAATTGGTCGTCTTCCAATATCGCTACTTTCGTCTCCAGAGCCGTGCTGGCGACGATCATTTCTTTAATCATTGAAATGCTCCAGTTTCCAGCGGTGCAAACACGGTGTGGTTTCGCAGGAGAAAACAGATACAGCGGGAAAGCGATATTCCCGAAGATTACGTGCAATATGCCGGCAGTTTTTCACAGCGGGATTTTCTTAATTTCCAAAAAGCAATTATGGAACAGGCGCATAGATCCCGCAAGTGGCGTAAATTACAGCAAAAATACTTACAAAAAACCGTTTTCTTCCGGGCTGATCGATCGGATGCCATGCATCACGGTCATCGCAATATTTCCCGATTTAACCCGCACTTCTCACAGGGTTCCGGTCGCTTCGCTTACACGAAGCGGTGCAAAGGGCCGTGGATACAGGGCGCGCGACTGAAAACTCCGCAGACATACTTGACAGTATGTCGAGGAGTTTGAAGGAGCGCAAGGTAGTAGACATGGTCATCTGTGCCGCCGCAAAAAAACCTTGTGAGAAATGCGGGCTAAGATCCTTTTCTCCAGTGGCGAATCATAAGCTCACCGTTGATTCGCGACCGGTAATCTCAATAACTTTTCCTAAAATAAAAGCAGTGTCGATATTAATCATTCGGTATAAACCGGCCTGAAATAACTATGGTAGTTATGTTGATGTCCGATTGCAAGGACATCATCTTAACTGCTACCGTCGGTTAATTCTGTCTTCCGGCTCCAGGCCTTCTTTCTCTTGATCGTAGTCATTTCCGCAATAGAGCAACCCTACCGAACACTGCTGATAGTTAATTGACGTAACGTCTCAACCAAACTCCCATACAGAGACTCATCGCTGCATAATACGTGATAAGCGCCGATCCGCCGGCGCTGACAAAGGGAAGCGGGACACCCACAATTGGGAGCAAACCTTCCACCATCCCGATATTGATCGTTATATGAAACAGCAACAGGGTCAGCACTCCGGACACAATCATCATGCCGATTTTGTCCTTCGCCTCCCTGGCCGTTCGAAACAGCCGGTAGGACAGGAACAGAAACAAGCCCAGGACTATAATACTGCCGACAAATCCCCGTTCCTCAGCCAGTACCGCGAAAACGAAATCCGTGTGCCGGGCCGGCAGGAAACCGAGATTGCCCTGCGATCCCTGCTTGAATCCTTTCCCGAGTAACTTCCCCGATCCGATGGCAATCTCCGATTGTCTGGACTGATACCCAAGTCCGTAGGGATCGTTCGAAGGATTCAGTACGTTTACTATCCGCCCTTTTTGATATCCCTGCAGGCTGAACCAACCCAGAGGGGCGGCGATTATTGCTACGATGGCAATAAAGACTATATGCTTCTTCCGGATGCCCGCCAGGCAGGAGAGAATGCCGTAAATCGGCAGGAAAGTGACGGCTGTTCCCAGATCCTTCTGCAGTACAACCATCGACATTGGAATAAATACGATGAGGCCTCCGAAAAAAAGCTCCTTCAGTCCCAAGTGCTCCCCTTCGAGTCTGGAATAATATTTTGCGAGAGCGATAATCACGATTATCTTCATTACTTCCGAAGGCTGGAATGAAAAGATACCCAGATTGATCCAGCTTTTGTTGCCGTGAACGGAAACGCCGATGACCAAAACCAGCCCCAGCAAGATCATTCCGGCCCCGTAAATAAGAACGATGAAATGGGAAAAAACGTGGTAATCGAAGTAGAGGAGGATAAAAAAGGCCACCAGGGCGCAGCACAGGTAAACGATCTGTTTTCCGAAATAGGAATCCAGGCTGGTGCCGTCCGTTGTGCTCCAGATCGCAACGATGCCGGCTCCGGACAAAGCCAGCAGCGTCAACAGCCAGAGCCAGTCGAAACCGAGGAGCAACCGCCGATCCATATTGGTTAATTCCCCCTGCTGTAATAAGAAGAGAATATTTTTCTCGCCAGGGGAGCTGCGGTTACACCGCCAGGCCCTCCATGCTCCACAAAAACAACAACGGCGATTTCAGGATTCTCCTTGCTGCTGAAACCGACAAACCAGGCATGATCGCCCCCCGCCCCGGGAAACCGCTTCTGTGTTTCCTTGCTCACAACCTGGGCCGTTCCGGTTTTGCCGCATATATCAATTCCCGGGATCGCGGCGTTGTGTCCCGTACCGGCATGGTTGACTACCTTCCAC
>CAZPHK010000041.1:10212-30456 GCA_964586015.1 uncultured Acidobacteriota bacterium
CACGGATATCGCGTACGGTATTCTCATCGATCGGGACGTGCCTCACCGGCCATTCCGGCTTTTTACGTCCGAATTCCGAATCAAGAAAAAGGTGCGGAGTGACGACGTCTCCCCCGTTAGCCAGGGCGCATACGGCTCGCAGTATCTGCAGCGGGGTTGCGCTTACGGCGCCCTGCCCGATGGAAACCGAGATCGTCTCCCCGGGATACCACGGCTCCCCCAGGGTTTCCTGTTTCCATTCCGGGGTGGGAACGATACCGCTGCGCTCGCCCGGTAAATCCACACCGGTTTTCTCCCCCAGTCCCAGGCTTGCGGCATGCTCGGCGATTTTAGAAATTCCAAGTTTTCTGCCTAATTCGTAGAAAAAGATGTTGCACGATTTCTCGATAGCCTCTTCCAGGCGTATGCGCCCGTGTCCCTGTTTGTCGCCGCAGTGTTTAATCTCACCGTAATATTCCGCAGTACCCTTACAGATAACATAGGTATTATTGTTCAGGATCCTTTCCTGCAGCCCGGCTTCGGTCAATATCAATTTGAATATGGAACCCGGCGCGTAGCTGTTCTGAATGCAACGGTTCTGCATCGGATGATCGGGATCATCGAGCAGCGCGTTCCAGTCCTTCTGGGAAAGCCTGGCTGAAAATGCGTTGGGATCAAAGGAAGGGGCGCTGGCCATAGCCAGGATCTCGCCGTTTCGTGGGTCCATGGCGACGATTGCGCCGACTTTACCCTCCAGAGCTTTTTCGGCGGCGGTCTGAAGCTTCAAATCCAGTGTCAGCCGGACGCTTCCTCCAGCCACGGGATATTGCTCATTCAAGAGTCCGACATCGCGTCCCAGGCTGTCGACAAGATCCAGTCGTTGTCCCTTCTGTCCGACAAGCAATTCGTTATAGACTCGTTCGATCCCGCTCTTTCCCACCAATGAGCCGGCTTCGGCGCCGGGGAATTCGTCGCCGTCAAGCTCCTCTTCCGTCACTTCTCCAACAAACCCGAGAAGATGCGCGGCCAGCTTACCGTGGTGGTACAACCGGCGCGGCTCCGGCACAAGCCCGATTTCCGGATGATCTCTTCGGTGCGCTTCAATAATGGAAATATCCTCCATCCCGGCCTCTTCTTTTACAACGATCGGACGATACAGGCCGGTTTTGCGGCTGCGGCGGAGCTTGGATTCCAGGTCTTCAGGATCTACCCCGAGTTTCTCGGTGAGGAAACGGGTTGTAGCCTCCTGGTCTTTAATCGACTCCCGATACAGAAAAACCGTAAAAGAATACCGGTGTTCGGCGAGAGTCATCCGGTTTCGATCCAAAATGGCCCCTCTGGGCGCCATCAATTCTACGGTGCGGACCCGGTTATTCTCAGCTTTCCGTGCGTATTCCGAACCCTGAATTATCTGGAGTTGCCAGAGGCGTGCGATCAGAATAAAAAATATCAACAAGACCGGATAGCGAAAATAATTCAGCCGTTGTTGAACGAGTTGTTTATTGGTCTCTTGTTGCAGTTCCACCCTGCCCTACCGGTTGTACCTTGGCGCATGAAAGCCGGTTTCATGCAAAACGATATATTGATTTTAATCCTCAATATTGCAAACCATACAGAAATATCAGAAGCCTGTTCCGCATGTTTATCCTTCGAAAGGCGCAGATTAAATTAAAAGCCGGAAATACTATCGGAGGGGTCTTCCGGATGTATGCGTCATTCGCTTTCGATTCCGCGGGCGGCCGGGCCGTTAAAGTCTCAATACCGCTTTCCAGTCCTGTCACTGCGCCTTATTCGCCTGGTTGTGCTTGTAACTTTCCATCACCGTAAAAAGGACGATAGTGATGAAGGCCGTTATCAGCGCCTGCACGAGAGATGCTCCGAAGAAAATCCTGCTTGTCGTTCTTTGCATAATCCAGAATAGGATCAGCATGCTTACGGAACTTGCCATCGACGAAACGGCGATTATTGCGAACTGCACCCAGGATTCTCTGGTATTCAACCTCTTCCAGGACTGTCCTATAATGAAAGCCGCCAACGTCCTGCCGAATCCGTTGTATCCCAGGGGCCATCCCATTGCGGCATCCAGAAGCAGTCCCGTCAAGGATCCGACAAAAAGAGCCTGGGTCCGGCTGCGATATATGGCCCAGTACGCTACCAGGATTAACGAGAGATCGAGAAAGTTGAAAATGAAGAAATTGTTCCCCGCTATCATCTGGGCGGTGATGGCTAGAAATGATGACAATGCAAGGAACAGGTATTTCATGGCATTTCGGAACACCGGCCTTTTTAAATTACGAACTCATACTGCCTTCCGGAGTATCAGGGTTCCATTAGTATAACCGAAACTTCTTCAATATGATACAGATCAACCGCCGGTTCGACTTTGATTCGGTAAAATGCCCCCTCGCCCTTTCGGCAATCGACGACCTTCCCGATCCTGAATCCCTTGGGGAAAATTGTATCAAACCCGGAACTCAACACGACATCCCCCGTGTTGATCTGCTCCGTGTTGCTGATATAGTTCAGATCCAATAGAGAATCTCCCGATCCGCTCAAAACACCCAGGGTCCTTTCGTCTTCCATCATAACTCCGATGGAAGCATCCGGATTCGTGATTAACTGGACCTGAGACTGATTTCCCAAAACCAGCACCGTTCTTCCTATGATCCCGTCTCCGGAAATCACGGGAGAATCGATTCGTACTCCATCCCTTAATCCCCGGTCTATTAAAAGCACGTTCGATAAAAATCCTGGGGTCCGGGCGATCACGCGAGCCCCGACAGTTCTATAAGGAATGCTGTCTTTCATGGACAGCAAATGCCGGAGTCTGGCATTCTCCTGTTCTATCTGCTCGTAATGACTGTTTGACCTTGTGAGTTCCCGAACGGTTTTCCTGAGGCGTTCATTTTCGGCTCTGGCGCCCACCAGCCAGATGTAGTTGCTCCAGAGGTTCCCGATGCCCTCGGTAATGACGGAGGAAACATGGACGACAGGAGCCTGTATTGCCAGCACTACCATTTTGATGGGCATTATTCCGTCAGGATTCTGAATTTGAAATGAAAGAAGGGCCAGTTGGAAAACAAGCAGAGGAATAATCACCAAAACGGCTCGTTCCCTGTTTTTTTTTGAAGAAACGTTACTGGGCACAGACTCTCCGGAACAGATTCAAATCCGTTAGCATTTTGCTCGTTCCCAGGACGACCGAAGACAGGGGGTCTTCCCCGACGAATACGGGCAATCCTGTTTCCGAGCCGAGCCTTTTATCCAATCTCTTAAGAAGCGCGCCGCCACCCGTCAGAACGATTCCGCGATCCATGATATCCGCGGACAACTCCGGCGGAGTGCGTTCCAGCGCCACCTTGATGGCGTTGACTATGATCCCGACACTATCGGCGAGGGCTTCGCGGATTTCGTCATCGGTGACCGTGATGGTCTTGGGCACTCCTTCTATCAGGTTGCGGCCCTTGATCTCCATGCTTACCGGCCGGTCGAGGGGGGCGGCGGAGCCGATCTGTATTTTGATGGTTTCCGCCGTGCGCTCTCCTATAAGAAGATTGTGTTTGCGTTTTATGTATTGAATAATTGCTTCATCCATTTCATTGCCGGCGACCCGGACCGAGCGGCAATAGACAATCCCGGAAAGTGAAATTACGGCGATATCCGTTGTCCCGCCTCCGATATCCACGATCATATTGCCGCACGCTTCCGTTATCGGCATACCGGCACCGATGGCGGCGGCCATGGCCTGTTCAATCAGATAGACTTCACTGGCTTTTGCGCGCAGGGCGGATTCCTGCACCGCCCGCTTTTCCACCTGGGTAATTTCGGACGGGATACCGATGACGATCCTTGGACTGAGCAGATGGTTGCGGCTGTGCGCACGTTTAATGAAGTACTTGAGCATGACTTCCGTTACGTCGAAGTCCGCGATAACTCCGTCTTTCATCGGCTTGACGGCCACGATATCGGACGGAGTGCGTCCGAGCATCTCTTTCGCCTGATGCCCCACGGCAACCACTTTTTTGCTCATCGAATGAAGCGCGACGATTGAGGGTTCATTCACAACGATACCGCGGCCCTTTGCGTAAACCAGGGTATTGGCTGTTCCAAGATCTATGGCCAAATCGTTGGAAAAGAAACTGAATAACGATCTAAAATTCATATTGTTTAGACAGCGACTTTGATGCTGTTCTTGGAAAGCTCTTTGGCACGGTACATGGCCGCATCCGCTTTTTTGATCAGTCCTTCAGCCGTGAGGGTGTGCTTGGGGCAGTTGGCCACCCCGAGGCTCACGGTCAGGCGTATGCTCAGATTCTGTGCGACAAATTCACACTCTTCGACCTTCTTTCGGATCCGCTCGGCTATCACCATCGCCCCGTTCAAAGGGGTTTCCGGCAGAACAATTACAAATTCGTCTCCTCCATATCTTCCTACGACATCGGTCTCACGCACCATCCCGCGAAAAACCTGTCCCATTTCGGACAAGGCCTGGCTTCCCACCAGGTGCCCAAAAGTATCGTTTATCCTTTTAAATCCATCAACATCGATAAACAGTAAGGATACTTTTTTCTTGTAGCGCAGGCAACGTTTTACGTCCGCTTCAAGATACTGCATCAGATAACGATAGTTGTAAAGCTTCGTGAGATCATCCGTTATCGTACGCCTCTCGGCCTCTTCGAATCGATCCAGCGTTTGAATGGCGATTGCCAGAGGATGGGCCAGCAACTCGAGCAATGACTGGTCCTGCTGCGTGAAAGCTCCGGTTACTTTGTTGATCAGTTCGATGACACCAATTTTCTCCCCCCGTAACTGCAGGGGATAGCAGAGGATCGATCGTATAAAAACACTATCTTTGCTGAAAGGGACTTTCAATTCAAATGAATAATGATTATTGAGGTACGGTTTTCCGCTTTGCATTACCTTCTCGATTATGGAACCGTTCGCGTGATGCTCAAAAAGATCCAGATCCTTGATGTTTCCGGTACTGTAGGATCTTTGCAGAGTTCCCGTACCGTCGCCGAACAGGTAGAGGATGCAGTCCTCAGCCTGAATATTCGAAAGCAGCTTGTCGGCCAGCAGGCTTATTCCAAGCCTGCGATCCTGTGTGTTCGAAGATGATTCCACAGTCGAAACAAAGGCTTCGAAAAAGTGCTGCACCGTATCCGAATGCCGCCGAACAAGAGCGATTTCCCTTTGCTGATTCCTGGTTACGGAAAAACTCTCCAGCAAATGGCGTGCGATGTAGAAAGGCATCGGCAATTGCACCGCCAGAAGACCGGTATCGGTTCTTGACAATGTTCCGGACAAATCCCCCGTGGAATTCCGATATCCTACAAGTTCGGCTCCCGGGAATAAGTTTGACAAGTGACACTGCACATCAGAACAATCGTTCTCGAGCGGGAAAAAAACAACCAGGTAGCCCTTCAAAGGCATAACGGGCCCGGGGAAAATGTCCTTTTCATGAAAGTGCTCGAATTTCCAAAGCATCCCCCGGACATTTTTATCCGCCACAACCTGAGGCTGCTGGTTCCCATAAACAATGCCTATCTTCGGCGGTTCAAACATTCTTGATACAACTCATTGTGAAAAATGCGGATAAATGAGTACGCATACAATAGATCTAACGTCAACACACGGATAAACGCGGTCTCATTATCCTCATCGGTAGGGCACTGTTGTATTATTATATAATCCTGTGGGAATTCGTGAAATTGGGACAGGCCGAAGCCGTTTGGAACCAGAGATTAACGGAAATACGATCTTATTGCCGCTAAAGTACGGTCGGGGCTGGAAATGTATCCGTAATTTTCCTGCAAAATCATGTGCTATACTTTGTTTTTTTACCTGAACCCGAACGGAGGGGGACTCATT
This sequence comes from uncultured Acidobacteriota bacterium, assembly GCA_964586015.1. Classification (GTDB taxonomy): domain Bacteria; phylum Acidobacteriota; class UBA6911; order UBA6911; family UBA6911; genus UBA6911. The sequence continues at coordinate 16,063 of CAZPHK010000041.1, forward strand.
TTATGCTCGATATTATGCGCAAGAAAAAGCGGATGAAAGCCATTGTTTTATGGGTTGTAATTATTGCCGTCGGCGGATCTATGGTTGTTTGGGGCGTGGCTCTGAACCTGGGGGGTGGAGGGCGCTCGGCTCTGGGCTCCTACGCGGCCGTAGTCGGCGATAAGACTATTCCGATGAAAGAGTTCATTGAAACCTACCAGCGTTACCTGAAGAATTTGAAAGATAATGCCCGGACTGAACTGGATCCGGAACTATTGAAGTCCCTGGGAATATCGCAGCAGGTTCTCAACAGTTTAATCAGCGCCAGAATCGTGGAAATTATGGCCGAACGGATAGGTGTGAGCGTAACCGACAACGAAGTAGGGCAGGCCATCGTAAAACGGCCGGACCTCCAGGTAGACGGAAAATTTATCGGGCTGGAACGCTATCAACAGGTTCTCGCCGCCAGCAGGATTTCACTTGAAGAGTTCGAAAAAGAGGTACGTTATACGCAGCTCGCGAATAAATTGGTCCGAACCGTTACCGACTCCCTGGATGTAACCGATGATGAGCTGCGGGAAGAATTTTCCAGGCTGAATCAGACAACCATGGTCGATTACGTCCTCCTGAACAAAGATACCTTCAAGAAGCGCGTAAAACCGACGGATGAAGATCTGCAGGCGTATTTCGAAAAGAACAAGGAATCATACAGAATCAAGGAAAAACGGCGGGCCCGATATCTGCTGGTACCGACAGCACAAATTCTTCCGACAATAAAGGTGACCGACGAGGAAATTCAGGACGAATGGGATAAAAATCCAATCCCGGAGACTGTAGAAGTTGCGCACATCCTCTTTCTGATAAAGGATCCCGCCGAGGAGGCGGAAGTACGTGCCAAAGCCGAGGCTGTCTTGAAACGGGCGCAGGCGGGCGAGGATTTCGCGTCTCTGGCTAGGAAATATTCCGACGACAAAAGCAGCGCCGAGCAGGGCGGATATCTGGGACCGCTTCAGCGAGGGCAGATACCACTGAAAGAATTCGAAAATGCCGCTTTCTCCCTGAAAGCGGGTCAAATTTCCGGGCTGATCCGAACTCCGGACTACGGTTTTCAAATTATCAAGGTCTTGCGGCATGATAAGCCGACCCTGGAGTCGAACCGCCTTAACCTGATGACAACCATCCAACTCAGAAAAGCCAAAGAAGAAGCGAAAAAGATAGCTGAGCAGGCGGCCGAACTTGCAGCGAAACCGGAAGATTTCGAAGCAGTCGCCAAAGAACTGGATGTAAAGACAGAAATCAAGGACACGGGCCTGTTCAAGAATGACGACAATCCCTACTCGCTTGGTATTTCGCAGGCTCTCCTGAATGATATTTTCCAGATAAAGGAGATAGGCTCGATCGGTCACGTCGTCGAACACCCTCAAGGGTATGCGTTTGCCAAATTGGAAGAGGTCCAGATGGCCAGACCCGGCCAGTTCCAGGAATCCAGGGAACAGGTAAGAAAGGATTATATCGACTCCAAAGCCGAAGAATTGATGCAAGAGGCAGCAAAGACTCTTGCGGAAGACGCCGCCCGGCTTAAAAGCCTTGCCAAAGCGGCCGGCAAATCGGGTTACAGTCTGGAAACAAGTCCGAATTTCAAAAGAGACGAGTCACCCGGCCCGGATATCACAGACGCAAACGCCTTTAATGCCGAAGCTTTCGACTTGGAGCCCGGCGATATCGGCAAGCCGATTCCGATGTCGGGCACGACAGCCGTTCTCCAGGTAAAAGCCCGTTCACCCTTTGACGAAGCCGCTTTCCAAAAGGAAAGGGACGCTCTACACGAACGGATGTTAAGTTCCCTGCAGGCGTCCTACATGGACGATTACCTGCGCTCGTTCAGGGAAAAGCTGGAGGAAGACGGGAAAATCCTAATTAACCCGGATGTTTTCGATGTGGCGGAGCGCTACTCCTAGAAGACTCCGGCGGATTTAAGCCCTGTTTCGAATGGGATTTTTTTCCGGTGCAGGATTGGAGACTCTTTCACAGAGGGAAAAGGCATACCCGTGTAATTTCTCGACGATCTGGGCGACTTTTTCGAGTTCGGAATACAGCTTCTCTACATCCGATCGTATCTTTCCCGTGCAATGAACGTTCAGCGCCAGCAATTGAGTTGAGCCCATGACTGCGGCCAGGGGATTATTCAGATCGTGAACAAGCGCCCTTACACGGGAACCGATATCCGCATAGATGGATCCGGAAGCATCAGTCGAATTTTCCGGTTTGGTCAGCTTTGAAAATAGTAGATATCCGGAATGCCGGCTTTCGTCGTCCGAAAGCAGTATTATGGAACCCTGAGTCCGGATTCCCCTGCCATGGCGGTCGCGATAAACGACCTCCCCTTCCCATTTTCCTTTTTTCCTTACGGTATCGAGTATTTGCGGCATCTCAAAAACCGTTTTGTCGGCGAGAAACTGCGTAACGGGGCATCCGACCATTTCACGGCCTGTATATTCCGCAAAACTCTCCGCGCCGGGAGACAGGGCCGTAACAAGGGTTTCCGGGGATAGAGTCACTGCAAGCCAACCGGAAGAATTTGTCAGCAAATCCATAGCAGGTACACACCATTAGTATATTTAAGTACTCTGCTTCTATCGTCAGATCGGTCGTTTTCTATTAGGAAATTTGCGTTATGACCGGTATTTCCATCAATCCTGCGGAATGTTCCTCGTTCTAGAATGCAGCGGCACCGGCGATTCGATAATTGTGTTCATGCTTGTCATCAGTGTCGTGGATGAATGCTCCCAATCCTCCCCAGACAGGTCGGAATATGCCTGGATTCATGATTTTAAGCGTCCCCGATATCCGTGGTTTGAAATCCATCATGTTCAGGATGTCCCGCTGCAGATCAACCCCCGGTGCAATTTCAATCAGCACCAGACATCCGTTCTCCAGTTTGAAAATACACCTTTCCGTGATGAAAAGTACGGGCGTACCTTTCTTCATCGCGTATTCTCCACTGAAGGTGATCTGGTCCACTTCATGGACGAACTTTCTCCCTTTCCCTTCTTTTATAATACGCAGAACTCCGTTATCCACAGCTTCTTCGGATCCGGTCGTGAACATTCCGCAAAAAATCACTTTCTTGGAATTCTGGGTGATGTTTATGAATCCGCCCGGGCCGGCCACTCTGTTGCCGAACTTGCTGACGTTGACATTGCCGTAAGGATCCGCCTGGGCAAGGCCGACAAAAGTCGCGTCCAGGCCGCCTCCCTCGTAATAGTCAAACATGGACGAATGGTCGATCATGGCCTCTGCGTTGTAGGCGCCCCCAAAATCCAGCCCGTTGGCCGGTATCCCGCCGAAAACACCCAGTTCGGTCGTGATTGTTACGGAATCGTTCACTCCCTCCTCGGCAATCGTTCCGGCTATCAGGGCGGGAATCCCCACTCCCAGGTTGATTACATCCCCTGCGTTCAGTTCCATGGATGCACGGCGGGCTATTATCTTTTTTATACTGAAAGGCGGGGTCGGTATATGATCCAGCGGTACTTTAATGTGTCCGGCCAGTGCAGGATCCATATGCGTTTGCTGGGTTTGCATATGGTTTTCAGGCCTTGCAATGACAACATGATCCACCAGCGTTCCCGGGATCCTGACCCTTTTGGGGTGGAGACTGTTGTTCATCGCCAGACTCTGAGCCTGGGCTATCACGATGCCGCCGCTGTTTTTCGCGGCCATCGCCAGGGGAAGCGCCTCCAGGATAACGGACTCGTTATCCATAGTCAGGTTCCCGTTCTCGTCGGCGACGGTGCCCCGGATAAGCGCCACATCTACAGGGAACGGTTTGTAGTAAAGCTGTTCCTGGCCGTTGATATCGATCAGGGAAACCAGGTCCTCTTTTGTAATCGAGGTGATCTTGCCTCCCTCCATCCTCGGATCCACATAAGTACCGAGCCCGACCGAAGTGATGACGCCTACTTTCTTTCCTGCTATGGCGCGCCACATCTGGCAGATCACGCCCTGCGGCAGTAGATAACACTCTACTTTATTTCGCTCGATCAGATCGACCATATTGGGCGACGACAGTGTGTGCCCGCAGATCAGCCTTTTAACCAGACCTTCATGGCCCAGATGCGTGGATCCCCTCTTTTTATAATCGCCGCAGGTGCAGGCATGAACCAGGGTGATATTCTTCGGGTGTCCCGATTTCATGAAACGGGCTTCAATAGCAATTGCTATTTCCTCGGCCCACCCTGAGAGCCCCTGGGTACTGGCTCCTACAGTCGCACCATCCCCTATCAAGACAGCGGCTTCCTCAGCGGTTATTACTTTCGACATATCTCAACTCCCGCAGACGCACACCCTTCCTCTCACCTGAAGACAGGAGTACTCCAGGTTGATGTATTGGATGTCGTTATTTGCTTACGATTCAATACATCCGGGAAGCGGTGAAGATCCGACTATAGACAGACGCAGCAAATTAAAATGGCAGAATAAAAAGTAAAGAGACTCCTTAAATTCAACTTAATTAACAAGCGCTCTAACATTAATCGCAACATGCATTATATCGTCCGGCGACCCGTCTTGCAATAGGAAAATTTAGTAATTATTATGACATAAGTTTATTATATTAGCGCATCTTATACACCAGGTTATAGCCGCTCAAACCGGATTATATTCATATTGGAGCCCATCCCGTGGAGCGGCGGAAAGGTGAAAAGAACGGGAATCGCCGGGATTTTCCCGATGGCAACGTTTCCCGATAAATATCCGCGACACCCGTCAACGAGCCATACTTGCAGGCAAAACAGCTATCGGCTATACTGTCCCGGATCTCAGGGGTCTAGAGTTAAACGGCCGCCAGCTTTTAATATGAAATCCTTGGAGGCCGATATTTTTCTGATTGGATTTCTGCCGGAATCAGTAAAAATTTTTGATAAAAATAACGAAATCAGACAATAAAAAAGGCGGGTGACAAAAACCGGGGATCTGAATGTACACGGCCCACCTTAATTTTTGAGGAAAACTATGTCAGACAAAGTACTCAATCGTTTTTTCCAACCAAAAACCATCGCAGTATTCGGCGCATCCGAGAGCATTTATTCCTACGGAACCCGCTTTATCCAGGCTCAGCTTGATTTCGGGTACAAGGGGAAAATATACGCCATCAACCATAAAGGCGAAGAAACGCTGGGGCTTAAAATTTATCGAAGCCTCGATGAAATAAAGGACACCATCGATCTGGCATTCATCACCATCCCCGCACGGTTTATCCTGGACACCCTGAATCAATGCATGGCTAAAAACATCAAAGCCGTCGTTGCTTTCACGGCAGGATTCAGCGAAACAGGGGTGCAGGGCCGTGAACTGGAAAAGGAAGTAGTAAAGAGTATAAAAGGGCAGCTGAGACTGATCGGTCCCAACTGCTTCGGCCCCTACTGCCCCAGCGGCGGCATAACCGTGGTTACCGGAGGAGAATTCGCAAAGGAATCGGGACCGGTCGCCCTGATCGCCCAGAGCGGGCAGCTTTCGGAATGCATCATCGCCCGCGCCCAGGGAGAAGGCATCCGATACTCGAAATTCGCCAGCTACGGCAACGCCATCGATGTCAACGAGGCGGACCTCATCGACTTTTTAATGGACGACAGGGACACAAAAATAATCACGCAGTATCTTGAAGGCGTCCGCGATGGCCGCCGCTTCTTCGATATCGCCCGCAGAAACGCCGGCAAAAAGCCCCACATCATCTGGAAAGTCGGCCTGACGCAGATGGGCGCTTCCGCCTCCTCGTCCCACACCGGTTCCCTTGCCGGCACCGGTGCAGCCTGGGACGCCTTCTTCCGTCAGACGGGAGCCGTGCAGGTGTCCAATCTTGACGAAATGACCGACGTCACCGTCGCCTTCAACCAAATGCCGAAAGGGTGCGGACTGAGAGTAGGGTACATCAGCGGTGGCGGAGCCGGCACCGTTCTGGGCGCCGACGCCTGCGACAACGCCGGCATGAAGATGCCCGCATTCGAGAAACGGACCGAAAAGAAACTGGCCGAGCTTCTTCCCGGAGTCGGATTAAGCTTCAGGAACCCGGTCGACGTCGGCAATCCGCATCCGCCCAAGGAACTCCTGTACGACCTGCTCGCCACCATGTCCGCCGACAAAAACGTGGACGTCGTCGTCGTGAGACGGATTCTGTTCTCGGTCAAGATGAGCAAGATATTCAGCGGTTCCACGGCGCCTTCGGAAAAGGATCAGCAGGAACTGCTCGAAGTACCGGTCAAGGTAATGAAGAAATACGGCAAGCCCATCGTTATCATTCTTCCGGACGATATGACAGGCGCCGATTCAATCTACCTCGAAGAGGAAAGAAGAAAGATCCGCGACTACTTCTTCGCCAACGGCATTGCCGTATTCATGTCGGAACAGCGGACCTTCACAGCCCTGTCCCATCTCTCCAGATTCAGGCTGAGAAACAGCACAGGCAAAGCCTCCGACAGGAAGATCCCGGCGCCCTTAAAGGCAACCAAAACCAGGAAGCTCTTCCAGAGCATCCTGAAAAAGACGTCGACGCCCATTTTGGATGAAATTCAGTGCAAGAAAGTGCTGAAAAGCGCCGGCATCAAGGTGACACTGCCGGTTCTGGCTGCATCCAAAAAGGAGGCCGTCGCCGCCGCGGAAAAGATGGGGTATCCCGTAGCCATGAAGATTGTTTCCCCCCAGATTACGCACAAGAGCGACATCGGAGGCGTCAAGCTGAAGCTCCGGAATAAGGCCGATGTCGGAAAAGCGTACGACGAAATCATGGCCGCGGTCAGGAAAAAGGCTGCCAAGGCGCAGATCGACGGCGTTTCCGTCCAGAAAATGGCGCAGCCCGGCCTCGAGCTGGTCATCGGCATGACCCGGGATCCGCAGTTCGGTCCGATGCTGATGTTCGGTCTCGGCGGCACGTCGGTAGAAATCCTGAAGGACGTCGCGTTCCGGATTACGCCGCTGACCCGGCAGGATGCAAAGGAAATGATCCGGCAGATCAAAGGCTATCGCCTGCTAGAAGGATACAGGGGACAGCCGCCTGTGGATATCGAATACCTCGAAGATATGCTGATGAAACTGTCCGCCTTTATCGAGCAAAATCCCGAAATCAAGGAAATGGACATCAATCCGCTGTTCGCATACAAAAAAGGAGCCGTGGCGGTTGACGCCCGGATCATCCTCGACGAATAAAACGATTCATCGCGTAAGGGCGGACCTTGTGTTCGCCCTTTGATGTATTGAATTGAAAAGGCGCGGAGATAGAACATCATATCCCTGCGCCTTTTTTATTGGCGGAAAACCTCCATAGAATTTCGGTGACAGTCACCAAAACCTCGAAATTATTCCTGAAATATAAACCGGTGTTATGAAACATTCCGGTTGATGCCAAGAATCGCACGCGTAGTAATTCCAGGATATCCTCATCATGTAACTCAGAGGGGCAATCACGGCCAGAGAGTGTTTTTTAATGATTCGGATCGCGAAGTATATTTAAAACTTTCGCAGAAATATTTTAAAGAATACCAGGTGGAAATGGTCGGGTACGTTTTGATGTCTAACCATATTCACATGATTTTGATTCCTGCTCAGACAAACTCTCTAGCCAAAGGTGTAGGCCTGTTGCATAACGATTTCTCCAGATGGCAGCTGATTCAACAAAGCACGAAGGGGCATCTCTGGCAAAGCAGGTTTTATTCAACTCCTATGGATGAAGATCATTTCTGGGAGGCATTGCGTTATATCGAGCTGAATCCTGTTCGTGCCGGAATGGTGCAAAAGGCTTGGGAATGGCCGTGGTCCAGCGCTCGTTCTCATGTAATGGGAATAGACAATAGCGGCACCCTCCAAATGGATTGTTGGAGCCGTAAATTTGATGGGAAACAATGGAAGAAATTTCTAGAGGAAGGCCTGAGGGCGAATGCAGAGATCGCGCGAATCCGGACATCAACTCGAACGGGACGGCCGCTTGGAAGCAAGGAGTTTATTGACAAATTGGAAAAAATGACTGGACGAACGCTTTCGCTTCAAAAAAGGGGGCCTAAATCAGGAACCCGGCGTGAATATTACTGAACAATTTCGAGGTTTTGGTGACTGTCACCGAAATTAAATTAGTTATATCGGTTTCGTGTACTGCATCTTGAAGCTGTCCCAGACGCGGCGTTCCTCTTCATAGGGTGCAGTTTCGAGACGGCACTCTCTATCCAGCACCATGACGTTTCTGCGATCGCCGTAGGGTTCCCAGGCACCGAGGCTTTCGCAGCCGGGATTTCCGGTGCGGGCGAATGCAATCCAGGCATCCTGCATCGTTTGCGAGAGGGCATCGGCGTCCGGACCGGTGCCGCAGAATCTTTCATCGTAATTACCGAAAACAAAACCGATCTCCAATGTATGGCAGGCGCCGAGCTTTCCTTTCAGCACCGGGGATTTCCATGTGAAAAGGTAGTTATAGGCGGGCTGCCGGTTTCGGTTCTGCGCTTCGACAAGCCGGGTCACGGGGATGCGGAACATATAATCCGATTGAATCGCCGTTAAAATATCGCCGGCGTCCGTATCCTCTCCGCGCCGGCCTCTTCCTCTCCGATAGGCCGCTATGACATCGGAAACGTGCTCCGGCGGAATAAAATGTCCCAGGCGCCGGATCATGCCTGCCTCGTCCATTTTTCGAAAGCTCCGATCCAGTGCGTTGAACAGTTTGAATTCGTCGATGTTCGTGCCGGCCAGGACTGGAATACCCGCCGCGGCGCCCTTTTCAACGGCGTGAATGGGTATTTCGGGCATCACTGTTCCATCCACAACCGGTTGGAAAGGAGTCAGTCTATTGTCCTTCTCGTGCAGGACGGCGTTCAGCTTCTGCTGCGCCGCCAGGATCTGTCGAACCGTCAGGGAGTAAAGCGCATCCGCATCCGATCCCTTCAATCCCAGGATGTCCAGGAATCGGGAAGCCACAGCTACGCTATCCTCGAGCAAACCTACCGTACCCGCTCCCCCGCTTTCCAGGATGGCTTTCCGGAACTTCCCTTTTGCCGCGGGCATGCCCAGGAGGTCTCCGATGCTCATCGCGCCGGCGGACTCCCCGAAAACCGTGATATTGTCCGGATCCCCTCCAAACGCTTCGATGTTTTCGCGGACCCAGTCCAGAGCGGCGATCTGATCGCGAAGTCCTTCACAACCGGTGGCTGGGATTCTTCCCCGCGTGATCTCTTTCAGGTTCATGAACCCCAGTGCGCCCAACCGGTAGTTGATCGTGACCAGAACAATATCGCCGCGGCTGACAAGAGTATTGCCGCGAAACATCTCCTGGGAACCGGAACCTATAATAAACGCTCCCCCGTGAATCCACACCATGACAGGACGGCGTTTCCCGTCCACATCAGGCGTCCAGATATTCAGGTACAGGCAATCGTCGTCCTGTGGTTCCGTAACCGCAAAATCGGCCATTGCCTCCATGCCGGGCATGGGATTCTGTGGAGCAACGGGTCCGAATTCCAGGGCCGGCCGCACGCCTTCCCATGACTTCGGCGGCTGAGGCGCATGCCAGCGAAGCCTGCCGACGGGGGCGGCTGCATAGGGAATTCCCCTGAAGACATACTGTCCATCCTCGCAGGCCCCTTCAACCCGGCCATATTGAGTGCTGACAATTACACGGTTATAAACAGCCATGAATCTCCTAATGAAAAGTTGCAGGTTGAAAATCAGGCCACGGGTCGGCAGGCTGCAGCCCGTCAGGTCATCATCCTTCCGGGGCCGTATCGACGCGACCTACACGGCACAACAAGGCCCTGCCCGGCCAGCTTCCGGTTACCTGGTCGCAGGAGTCGAACTCGTCCGTTGTCAGCACGTTCACGTTTGACTGCCACAAACCATGCAGGGACGGCTCTTCCCCGGGCTGCTCCGGAAACCACCAGCAGTGTTCCGCATGCACCACGCGCGGATCGATTCCATCGGTGAGCTGCGCTTTCATAACGATGGAGCCTCTCGGAGACTCGATCCGGGCCCAGTCGCCTTCGCTGATCCCGAGTTCGGCGGCGGTTTCCGGATGAATCTGCAGGAGCGGATCGGGGTGCTGCTCGCGCAGTCCCATGCCGAACTGGCGATGCTCGGACTGAAACTGCGGCAGGAATCGTCCCCCGTTGATCAGGATGAGAGGATATTCCGACGCAATATCCGGAGTGCTTACCGGGCTCTCCGGAGGCTCCTCGTAGTGCGGCAGGGGATCGTATCCCAGCTCCTCGAGCAGATTCGAATAGAGTTCGAACCTGCCGCTCCTTGTTGCGAATCCGGTGGCCTTGCCGGTCCGCGGATTGATCGTCTCGTGGGTCCACGGTTCCGAACTGGCTATTACGTATTTGCTTGTGGCCGCCTCCTCAAAGGTAATGCCCAGGGGCTGAAGGCGATAGTTGTACAGCTCCTCTTCCGTTTTCCACGGGAAGTGCTCCCCGAAACCGAGGCGAACGGCGAGTTCGCGGAAGAAGTAATAGTCGCATTTGCGTTCGCCGAACGGTTGTACGGCGCGCTCGGCGGCGATCAACATCGAGGTGAAATCCTCCATCGTGGACAGCGTTCCCCGCTCCAGCTTGCTGGCCGCCGGAAGCACATAATCCGCCAGCATTGCCGTCGGCGTCATGAAATGTTCCAGTACCACGTGCAGATCCAGATTCGGACTCTTCAGGGCCTCGTATACCATTTTGGTATTGGCCGCATTGAGCAGGGGATTGCTGCCCCAGGTAATGAGCGCCTTCGTAGGATACGGAACGCCGTCGACGATGCTGCGCCAGATGACCGGTTCCGGAGCGCTGAAGCTGTGTCCGCTCATGCACAGGGGCACGCCGTACGTCTTCTCGTAGAATTCGTTCATGCGCTCGTACGCCGGCCATGTCATCAGCTTGAAACGGTCGCTGCCCAGTTGCTTGGCGCGGGTTTCCGGAGAGCAGAGTTCCGCCATTTGCAGCATGGAATCGCGCGTGGCCATTACGCCGTCTACGACGGGACCCGGCCCTTCGGGAGCCATGCCGGGCGCTTCGCCCCGCATGTTGCCCGTAATCGCGTGCAGGCAGAGCTTGGCCTGTTCCACGCGTGTGGCATTGCGTCCCAGCTGATCGGGCGCCAGCCCGCTGTGAATGCAGCCGGGCTTGTTTTCTGCGTAGGCGACCGCGGAAGCGATGATTTGATCGGCCGGAATCCATGTGATCGCAGCGACCTTTTCCGGAGTATATTCCGCTGCGCGCTGCTTGAGCCGGTCGAAGCCGCAGGTCCACTTCTCGACGAATTCCCGGTCGTAGAGACCCCGCTCAATAATTACGTGGATCCAGGCCATGAGCAGGGCCGTGTCGGTGCCGGGCCGGATCTGCAGCCACATATCGGCCATCTTCGCCATTTCCGTCCGGCGTGGATCGACGACGATAAACTTGGCTTCAGGCTTCTGAGTGCGCCACTTCCTCATAGGGCGCCGGCGGACCGGATTCGCCTCGGTGTAATCCCTTCCCAGCAATACCAGGCAGTTCAGCCGTTTGATGGGAGGCGCCAGAATGCAGGGGATATTGGTTCCCGCCAGTGCGTAGGAGAGCGCAACCTTGTTGCAGGCACAGGCTGTCCCCGAAGCGCCCACGTTGGCCGGGTTGCCGAACAGGTTCAGGAAGCGCGCCCGGATGGCATAGAAATCCGAGCGGTAGGTCCCCTCGATGGTGGAAAGACTTTCAGCGCCGTATTCGGCCTTGAGGGTCTGAAGCTTTGCGGCAATCTCAGATAACGCCTGCTCCCAGGAGATTTTCTCCCAGCGGTTCTCGCCGCGAGCGCCCTGCCGTTTGAGCGGGACCGTGAGCTGGTCGGGGTGCTCCAGCCACTTGCGAAAGTGCGGCACACGCTCGCAGACGGATCCGCGATTGTATGGAAAATCCGGATTCCCTTTGATGCTCTGGATCCTGTTGTCCTTTACACTCACCAGCAAACCGCAATTGCAGTGACAGCCAGGAGAAGGCCAGCAGAGTGTCTTCTTGACTTCCACTCCCGATTCCTCATTGACGGCATCGCTCATCACGGTCCCTCCTTCCGTTCAAGGCCCAGCTTATCCAGCTTTGCGTGGAGCGTCAATAAGATACACGGTAACAGTGCGCCTAAAAAGCGATACTCCGTGACGGGATCCCATTGTATAATGCGGCTGCAGTCAAAGCACAGACATCAAAGACAACGCAATACCCGCTATCAGAAACATGAGGAAGGTATTTGCCCCAGCCCGCACTTCTCACGGGCTGAGGGCCGCCTCAAAAGGGCGGCGGATCCTTCCTTTAGCGATACACACAGGCAATCCATCACGGCCTTGGGGGCGAGCGGGACGGAACCCAACATGAATCACGAAGACAATCTAAGGAGGATAGAATGGCGGAAAAAAGACTCGCATTAGTGACCGGCGCTACAATGCCCAGGGGTATTGGAAGGGCCACTGCCCTTACACTTGCACGGGAGGGACACGATGTGGCGGTGACCGGCTTCAGCAATATGGAGATGGCCCAGTCTGTATCGGACGAGATAAAGGCTATGGGCCGAAGGTCCATAGCCTTGAAAATGAACGGGCGGGATTACGGCGATGTTCAGAAGGTTTTTTCAACGATAAAAAATGAGCTTGGCCCCGTGGAAATTCTTGTAAACAACGCAGCTCAGATGGGCCGCATGGTGACGATCGCCAAGACGTCTGCGGAAGACTGGGACAACGAGGTAAAGCTCTGCCTCAATTCCGCCTTTTACTGCATCAAGGAAGCATGGGAAGACATGCGTGCCAATAAGTGGGGCCGGATCGTGAACATGACATCGATAGCGGGCGTAATGGGCGGCTTCGGCCAGTCGAGTTACGGCGCGGCCAAGGCAGGCCTCATAGGCCTCGCCAAGTGCGTGGCCCTGGAAGGAGCCAGGTACAATATTACCGCGAACTGCATACTTGTCGGCATGGCGCAGACAGAGGCCTACGACGTTCCGATTTCGGAAGAAATCCGAAAGAATATTGAAAGGAAAATTGCACATCGCAGGGCCGCGGCCCCCCAGGAGGTAGCCGATGCCATCGCCCATGTCGTTTCCGACAAGAATCCGTATATGACCGGAACAATCGTCAACCTGATGGGAGGACTCGATCTCTTCATCATATAGGATTTTTTATTTTCCGGAAACGCGGCCGTCCGGGCTGCATGCCCCGCATAAAAGTATGGAGTAAATATAATATGGATATCGGATGACGGAAATCTGATCTTGCATTGCTTTCAGGTGGTGCTAAATTCAATGTGTTTTCACGGTTTTTATACTATGGACGCCCGGTTTGGCTTCAACAAAGTCAATTACAGAAGCTGGAGAGCATGGATATGGAATTACAGAGAAACATGGTTACATGGTTTGAGATTCCGGTTAACGATCTGGAAAGAGCCGTTTCATTTTACGAAACCGTTTTTGATGTGAAGCTTGACCGTTACACCATCGGTCCTGCCAAGATTGCGGCTTTCCCAAGAACTGCAAATATCCCGGGAGCGCCCGGCGCGCTTGTCAACTCGCCCAATTTCGGCTCCCCGTCTGCGAACAGCACGCTTCTATACTTCAACGCCAAGTCCGGCGACCTGCAGAACGAACTGTCAAAAGTCACGGCTGCAGGCGGCAAAATCCTGCAGGAAAAAACTTTTCTCACGGAAGAAAACGGATACATGGCGGTTCTAATGGACACTGAAGGCAACCGGATCGGCCTGCATTCTTTCAAATAATTCTTGGGAATAATCTTCTTCTGAATAAGGAGTCTGAACTTTGGCGGAAAAAAATATAGGAATAATGCATTACGAACCGGCTCTGTCCATTAACGAGCTGAATCAGAAAGTAATGGCTCTGGGGATAAAAAAGGCCAATACAAAAGTCTGGCAGCTGTCCCTGCTCGGGATTTTAGCCGGTCTTTATATCGGCCTGGGAGGCCACGTTTTTCTCGTGGCCCTGGAGCAGGGCATGGGAAAAATTATTGGAGGGGCCGTTTTCAGCGTCGGCCTTGTCCTGGTCGTTGTCGCCGGAGCGGAACTGTTTACAGGAAACATAATGATGATCGTAAGCACGGTACTCAGCCTGTATTCAGTGAAAAAAATGCTGAAAAACTGGGTTACGGTCTATTTGGGAAATTTTGTCGGATCCATGCTGCTCGTTCTGGTTGTATGGGAAACAGGACTCCTTGGCGGCGTCGGGAAACTCAATGCCCTCGGAGAACTGGCGCATAAAGTCGCCCAATCCAAAATGGCCCTTCCCTTTGCAGAAGCCTTCTTCAGGGGGATTCTCTGCAACATCCTGGTTATTCTCGCCATACTCCTGGCAACAATGTCCAAAGACATTATTTCCAAAATATTGTCCTGTTGCCTGCCGGTAATGGTTTTCGTCGCTTCCGGTTTCGAACACTGT
>CAZPHK010000042.1:0-23774 GCA_964586015.1 uncultured Acidobacteriota bacterium
TTCACTTTTTTCGGCCGGCTTCTATCCTTTTTGAATACGGGCGCGGCAATGAAATTCACATCTGCCGGAATTCTTTGCCCGTGGTACCAGACTTCCATCTCTTCATCCTTCAACCAGGCCGCTATACTTCCGGGCTCTACGCCTGCCCAGACGTCATCCTCGATTTTGACCAACTTAAACTCGACGACATGGTCGGACGAGGCAAAACCCTTCTCTACGTCACCAATCTTGTAGGTCACTGTGTCAGAGAAGACATTGCTGTCGGGATTCCTTTCCGGGTGCAGGACAGGAGCCCCGGGTTTGACAGCCTCCTCCGGATCCAGAATGAACGGTAATTGCTCCCATTCGATGCCTTCGCCAATCAGCTTCAAAGCCTGATCGCAGATCTCCTCGGATTCGGCGACCACCAGTGCTCCCAGCCTTACACCTTCAAAGTCTGCGATATCAGGAAGAATGTTCCGATACCAAAACCACGAGCGCCCGACTACGGGTCCGTATGGGTCCGTGAAGTCGATATCAGGATCGTCATATCGGATCACGGCCCAGACTCCCGGAAGGGCTTCGGCTTTTCCGCTGTTCATTTTCTTGATCCGGGCGTGGGCATGGGGGGAACGCAATGTCTTTACGTACAGCATCCCCGGAAGGTAAACGTCGCTTGTATACAACGCCCTGCCGGAGACTTTCTCGGGAGCTTCTTTGGGGCGCAAGCCGCGACGGCCGATATAGCCTCCTTTTGGGGGCCTCCAAAGCCATGGCCTGTTATCGCCTGGTTCTTCTGTCATATTATTTCTCACCCCTCAGCACTTGAGCTGCTTCCTGTATTGCCTTCACGTGCGCGGGATAGGTACCGCAACGACACAGGTTGCCGCCCAGAGCTTCTTTGATCTCCTCAACGGTTGGATTAGGATTGTGATCGAGCAGCGCCTTGGCGGTAACAAGGAAGCCGGGAGTGCAGTAACCGCATTGGGCTGTCCAGTTCATGATGTAAGCTTCGATGAGGGGATGCTTTGCGTCGGCGATACCTTCGGCGGTTTCGATCACCACCCCCTCGCAATCAGCCGCCAATGCCATGCAGGAAAGGGCCGGTCGGCCATCCATGATGACGGTGCAGGAGCCGCAGGCGCCGTATCCATTGCAAAAATCCTTCATGGACGTCAGCCCCAGCTTTTGCCGGAGAACATCCCGCAGTGTCCAATTGGGTTCTACCTGGATACTACAAGGCCTTCCATTCACCGTCATGTTCACCATTCTCGGGGTAGGAACAGCGCGCGCCCGCGTCCCGTCGACAGCCGGATGGGCGGCCGCCCCGGTGCGGGCGACCGATTTGGAGTGTCTGGCGACGGATCTCCCGGCGGACTTTTGTTGTTTCTTATTTCCTTGTGTAACCATGTCTTGGCTCCTTGGCTACAGCCTGAAAGAATATTATGATCTGCGACATTTGCCGGTTGTCTCCGGATGCTTTATGCTTTACCCAGCGCTTTAAGGACTCTTTCCGGCGTAACCGGGGTTTCCTCAATCCACTTGCCGATGGCGTTATAGACGGCGGGGACTAATATGGCTGCGGCTGTAGCCGCTTTGCCGGCCTCGCTGCAGCCGCAAAGTCCGTAGGCGCTCCAGCCCAGGTGTGTTTCTACAATGGGGGTTTCAATGTCACCGACATCCAGTATGGTCAACATAGGGTAGCCGAGCATGTTATCGTTCAGCCTGACTCCGGTGTACGGATCATAAAAGATGGACTCCGTGGCGGAGACACCCACGCCCGAATAAGCGCCCCCGTAAAGCTGCCCGTCATTCACGTCGGGATTCAGCGACTGGCCGACGTCGTAAGGATGGACCAGCCTGGTAACCTCAACCTGTCCGGTTTCGGTGTCGACCTCGACCTCCACGAAAACGCATTGGCGGACCATTGTGTATTTCTCCCGGACTTCGGGGAGTTCGGGAGGCTTATCGCCGACAAAGAAAGCTCCTCCTTCCGCCGCTGCTTCCAGACCACGAGGCTGCAAAGATGTGACTTTCTTGACCGGCAGCCTGTTTTCCGGATCGGCTTTCTCAAAGATAATGCCGTCCCCGATGTCCAGTTCCTCGATCTTTTTGTCCCGGAAGGGGGCAAGGGCCGGCGGGAGAGAATTTCCGAAAGCGCGCATCGCCTCGACGGGAGGGTTCACAACGTATTCCAGGAGAAGCTTCTTCATTCTCCGCGCGTTGACCACAAGACCGTAAGTATTGAAACTGGAACCCATGGAACCTGCGGGAGGGACGGCATCGAAATAGAAGTAATCTATGAACTCTATTTTGACGTCCTCATAACGCAGCCCGATTTCATCCGCCGCTATCTGGCAATACGTTGTGAGGGCGGACTGGCCGCAGTCGGGACGACGGTAGAAAATGGTGGCGGTTCCGTCTCTGGCCATGGATACGCCGGGAACGCCTCCCTTCATGGCCCCGGTATGCCAGCCGGCGACCGCGTAAAAACCGACGCCGTGCATCCGGCCGTTGGGGAGCTTGCGGGCGCCGGGCCGGTGCCACTTCCGGTCCCAATCGAAGGCTTTCTTGCCGGCTTCAACGACTTCCTTCAGGCTGTCCCTGGGCGGCATGCCGTATGGTTTCTTGACGTGTTCGTCCAGCCAGGCCATATCCCGCCCTTTTGCGCCGTCATTGAGCAGCTGTACCTCTATGGGATCCATGTTCAAACATGCGGCCACCTTATTGATGATCAGGTTGGCCAGGGTGCAGTTGGCCGCACCGTCTTTCCAGCAGGATTCGTGGGGCCTGCTCCAATACGAATGTATTGCACGCACATAAACATTCGGTGTCTTTACAGCATCGATAAACTTGGACGTTATTGGAAGACCGTTTTTCTGGTGGATTTCAATCTTGATGGCTACAATGGTTCCATCATTATTAAAGCCCACCTTGTAATGAGCGATCCCGGTCTCAAAACTGTTGCCTTCCCAACTCATGGCGTAATCGTCCACAACTTTGACCGGTCTCATGGTCTTCCTGGCTGCTATGGCCGCATACCGGGCTAAATGGCTGGCCAGCCCCATGGCGTTTCCACCGAATGTGGCGCCGTTATAGGGTGTATGGGCTTTGACTTTTTTCGGCCGCTTTGTATCGTTTTTGAACACGGGAGCGGATATGAAGTTTACGTCTACCCCGATTCTTTGTCCGTGGTACCAGAATTCGAGGTCGTCGCCGACCCACCGGACAACCATGCATCCGGGTTCCACGCCCGCCCAGACATCATCTTCCTTCTTGATCTCGCTGAATTCGACCACATGGTCGGATGAGGCGAATCCTTTCTCTACGTCGCCCTGGTCGAGAATCACGGCGTCTTTCCAGATATTGTTTTTGGAATTTTTTTCCGGGTGAAGGAGAGGCGCATCGGCCTCGATCGCCTTTTCAGGATCCAGGATGAAAGGCAAGGACTCCCACTCGATGCCTTCCCCAATCAATTTCAGAGCCTTGTCGCAGATTTCCTCGGTTTCGGCAACGGCCAGGGCTCCTAACCTCATACCCTGATAATCGGCGGTATCCGGAAGAATGGAATTCCGGTGCCAAAACCACATGAAACCCAATACAGGCTGATAAGGGTCATTCAAGTCGATATCCGGATCATCATATCGGATTACGGCCCATACGCCCGGGAGGGCTTCGGCTTTGCCGGTATCCATTTTCCTGATCCTGGCATGGGCATACGGAGAGCGGAATATTTTCACATACAACATCCCCGGAAGAT
The DNA here is from genome assembly GCA_964586015.1 of uncultured Acidobacteriota bacterium. Taxonomy (GTDB): domain Bacteria; phylum Acidobacteriota; class UBA6911; order UBA6911; family UBA6911; genus UBA6911. The sequence goes on from CAZPHK010000042.1 coordinate 3,740, forward strand.
ACACATCATTTGTGTAAACAGCTCTTCCGGTGACTTTCTCGGGAGCTTCTTTGGGGCGCAGGCCGCGACGGCCGATATAGCCGCCTTCGGGAGGTCTCCAAAGCCAGAGCCGATTTTCTTTCAATTCCTTTTCTTCATTCTCACTGTTCGCCGTCATTTTGCATCGTTTCCATCTAACAACCCGGATTAAAGCTGCAAAGCCGACCAGAATTCAGCGTCAGGCATTGCGGCATCGATCTCCGGGTCGGAGTCGCCAGTATGCGGATGCGTGTCCTGAATCGATTTCCCTGTTATTTTGATTTTAAACCAAGCTTCGCTATGATAAAAAAAGAATCCGTATCCTAGTACGTACACGTACAAAATGTAGCCTAGATATAAAGTAGTTTTTGTTGCTTGTCAACAAACCTGTAGCCGCAGATCAGAGAAGGAACGGGATCGCAAGGTTCTGGCGGGAACAAGGGCATGGCCCAATCGACATGAGCGATACGTCTGCCGCCCGGGAATTCGGTTTGTCAGTGATCCTCCTTAAGGTGCAAAAGCTGAGAGTTGAAAGCAATGCTTGATTTTGACGCCATAATTATCGGCGGAGGGCCCGCGGGACTCACGGCCGGTCTGTATCTAAGCCGTGCCGGGTACCGGGCTCTGCTCATTGATAAGGACGGTTTTGGCGGTAACGTCAAGAACGCGGAGTGGATTGAGAATTATCCCGGTTTCGGCGCGGGTGTCGCAGGATCTCAACTCGCTTCCGAAATGATGACTCAAGCTCTCGATTCCGGCCTGCAGACGGAGATGGCGGAAGTCGCCGGAATTGAATCCTATTCGGAATCAAGATGTGTGCAGTTGATCGACGGGAGATATTTCACGGCTATTGCGCTGATTATCGCCGGCGGCTGCCGGCCCAGGAAACTGAATATACCCGGAGAGCGGGAACTGGAGGGTAAAGGGGTATTTGAATGCGCACTTTGCGACGGCGGCCGGTTTCAGGATAAAACAGTGGTTGTATGCGGCGGTGGAGACAGGGGAGTCACCGAAGCTCTCTACATGGCCAAAATTGCCTCCAAGGTTTATCTGATTGAGGCCGAGGCGACGATCTCCGCTTCGGCGATTCTCCGGGAAAGGGCCAGATCCAACAATAAGATTCATCTCCGCTGCGGCGCTCAAGTGACCGCAATATCAGGCAACGGCAGGGTTGAAACCGTAGAGCTTCAGGACAGCGCGACGCGGGAGAAGGAGAGTTTAAAGGTTGACGGAGTGCTGATAGATGTGGGAATAGAGCCGAATACGGGATTTATCGGAAATCTCCTCTTGGTTGACAGCGAAGGGCGGGTCGTCGTGAATGAGAAGATGCAAACGAGCCTTCCTTTTATATTCGCGATAGGCGATATTAGAAGCAATTCACCGGGACAGGTGGCGACCGCGGTAGGAGATGGAGCGACGGCGGCAATTTCGGTTCAAAGGCTGCTTCAGCAGCAACCGGATCCGCATGAATCCTGAGATGCATAATGTGAAAGAATTCATCGAAATATTGGACCCGACTGCCGAATCCACCGTTCGGCAGGAACAAACGGCAACGGGTTTGGATGACCTGAACGGAAAGGTTATCGGGTTGGTGGACAACCGCAAGCCGAACTTCGATATATTTCTGGAGAGAGTGGAGAAGGCGCTTTGTGAAAGATTCCAATTCGCAAAGGTTGTCCGACTTAAAAAAGGAGGGACGGGCGCTACGGTTCCCTTGACTCCGGGGGAAATGGAGCAGCTGGCGCCTGTCTGCGACGCGGTTGTTTATGGGATTTCCGATTGAGGCTCATGCACATCGTGGAGTATCCACGATTCAGCGGAATTGGAAAAGAAGGGAATCCCTACCGCTGTTATTTGCAGCGATGCATTTATCTCTTTGGCAAGATCGATTTCGCGGTCCAGGGGAATATCGGCTCCGCGTCTGGTCGTAATTCCACACCCGCTCGCCGGCATTGCCCCGGCCGAAGTGCAAAAGAAAGCGGATGACGCGATTCATGCGATCGTTGCCAGGCTTACGGATTCCACATCCGGCTCGGAGAATATAGATGGCGATTAAAGTAATCGACTATGACGCATTAATATCCGGATCCATTGATATGCACCTTCATCCCGGCCCCGATGCCTTCAAGTGCCGGGTGGATGCCCTGGAAGCGGCAAATCAGGCCAAACAGGCCGGAATGAAAGCCATTGTTTTAAAGAACCACTCCTACCCGACCGCGCCTATTGCGATGATGGTGAATCAATTGGTACCGGACTTCACGGTCTTCGGCAGCGTTTGCCTGGATTATGAAATGGGAGGATTGAATGCGCGGGCGGTGGAGTATTCCGCCAGAGCAGGAGCGCGGGTGGTCTGGATGCCGACCTTTTCTTCCTCCAACTCGATAGACAAAATGAGAGGGCTGGGCCTTCCCCTCGAAGGCGAAGGGTACTCTATCCTGGACGACAAAGGTCGGCTTGTGCCGGAGATCCATCAAATACTGCCCATTGTCAAGCAACACGACATGGTCCTGGCCAGCGGCCACATGTCGCCGGCCGAAACATTCGCCCTGGAAAAGGAAGCACGCAAGCTGGGGATAGACAAGTTCGTTGTCACTCATCCCCTGGACCATGAGTTCTTTACACAGGCTTTCAGCAAACAGGATTTGGTGCTTCTTGCCAAAAATGGAGCATTCATCGAGTTCACCCTGATAGCGCTTCTTTCCTGGGAATTCCGACACGACCCTGCGGAGATGGTGGACGCAATCAAGACCGTGGGCGCAGAACAATGCATCCTGTCGACGGACCTCGGGCAAATTTGGAACCCGCGTCCGGTTGAAGGGTTGAGGATGTTTATCGTTACGTTGGTCAAGTACGGTGTCACCGAAGACGAGATCAACCTTATGACCAAAATAAATCCGGGTAAATTACTTGGATTGAACGCTTGATCCGATTCGGAGGTTCATTCCTGGTGGGAGACTCAAATACGCTGGCATCCGGCAAATTCCGTGTTGAAAATTCGGAAGAGGCGGTCAACAGCTTCTTTATAGAACGCGGGTGGAGCGACGGATTGCCGATCGTCCCGCCGACCGAGGAGCGGGTAACGGGGATGTTGGCGGCTGTCGGGTATAAAAATGCGCAGGATGTCATTGCGATCCTGCCTCCCGGGATGGGGGCGGCCACGCTGGAAAAGATCGCCATAAACGCTGTAATGGCCGGATGCCTGCCCGATTATCTGCCGGTGATTGTCTCGGCTTTGAAGGCCATGTCTGATGAGAAATTCAGCCTTCGAGGCGTGCAATCGACGACCCATCCCTGCAGTCCGTTGGTAGTCGTTAATGGCCCCATCGCGCGGCGAATAGGACTGAACGGCAAGGGGAATGCCTTTGGTCCCGGCGTGAGAGCCAACGCCACCATCGGTCGCGCTCTGAGGCTGATCCTGATCAATGTAGGCGGGGCTGTTCCCGGCGAGATCGACAAATCCACTCAGGGGCAACCATCGAAATACACCTACTGCGTTGCTGAGAACGAAGAGGAAAACCCCTGGGAACCTTACCATGTTGAAAAGGGTTTCAGGGCCGAAGACAGCACGGTTACGGTTTTTGCCGCGGAGAATCCACACAATATAAACGAGCATACCAGCGTCACGGGCAAGGGCCTGCTGATGACCATTGCAGCCACAATGGCCACTCCCGGCAATAATAATGCGCATTTTTTTACCGGCGAACCCATCCTGATGCTGTGCCCCGAACACGCGGCTACCATAGCCAAAGACGGATTTTCAAAAGAACAGGTCAAGGAATTCCTTTTCCTGAATGCCCGGTTCTCATTGAAGAATTTATCCGAAGAAAATCTCCAGTACAGGAGGAAGTTTCCGGAAAAATACGGTGAATTCGCGGACGGCGAACCGGCCCCCATCGCCCGCAAAGAAGATTTTGTTGTAATGGTGCTTGGCGGGCACGGGAAACATTCGTGTTTCATCCCGACCTTCGGGAATAATTCGGTAACTGTAATGATCGATACGTGACGTTCGAACGGACCGGTTCAGCATGAAGGGTATCGGCGATTTTCGCGTTACATCGCGGGTGCGCGGGCAATGATATTAAAGGAGGAGAAACCAGCCATGGAATACACAAAGCCGGAAGCAAAGTCTTGGGCAAAAAATCACATGAAAGGCCTGGAAGTGCCGATCTTCCCTTCCTTTACTCCCGATCTGAAAGAACTGGATGAGGAAGGCATCCGTTTTGATGTCAATCATATTTACGCCAATGGTTTTACTTCGATAATGGCAGCGCCCGAAACGTGCGGCATGACATTTGAGGAACGCAAGAAGTTCGTGGAAATAGTCTGCGATGAAGCCAGGGGCAAAATGCACAGTTCCGCAAGCGTTATGCAGGATACGGTCGAGGAGGATATCGAGATGCTGCGCCATATCGAAAAGGCAGGCGGCACGCATGCCACGCTCGCTCATCCCGTGCAGTATTATCCCCGATCGGAAGAAGACATTTTTCAGATGTACAAACACATGTGCGACTCCACCGGCCTGGCGATAACCTTTTATCCCGGCCGGCTGCACACATGGCATTTTCACCCCAGCTATTTTCCTCCGGATGTGATGCGCCGGATCGCCGATATCCCCAATGTCGTGGCCATGAAAATCACCGGGGGAAGTTCCGTTGCGCTGACCATCCAGGCTTTCCGGCTCTGCGGGGATCGTATCCTCGTCAGTGATCCGATGCCGGACAGGTGGTTTTTCACTATACCGAAGTACGGACAGCAGTGGGCCGGCGCCGGACCCTTTTATTGCATGCAGACTCCAGAGAATCCGCGAATCGTGAGGATATTTGACCTATTGATAGAGGGTGAGATCGATAAGGCCATGGATATCTTCTGGGAGATGTCCCGGCCGGGCCCCCAGGGATCGCTGGGGGATTCCTATTTCCACACCGGCATCGTGACTGCCCTGACGGATAAATACGCCCACTGGTGCGCCGGGGGCAACGGCGGAACCGTCCGGCAGCCCACCGGCCGCCTGTATGATTATCAAAAGGATGCGATCAGAGGCGGTCTGAAGGCTCTGGGGATTACTCCGCGGGAGCCGGAAGAGGAATTTTACGTGGGCCGCGTAAACTACGCAAAGGGACACAGGCTGAAAAAATATGAGGCTTGACGGAGAATTGAATATTCCTTCTCGCCGGCGCGCGTCATCCCTTCAAAAAGGAGCTGTTTATGGAATTCACAAAATCGGAAGCAAAAGAATGGGCCAAAAAGAATTACCGCGGGCTGGACGGTGTCATTCAACCATCCTATTCGCCCGATCTCGAAAAACTGGATGAGGAAGGAGTCCGGTTCGACGTCAGGCACAATATTAATAAAGGCGTGTTCAGCGTATTCTGCGCGATCGAAGTCAGCCCTTTGAGCAGTGAAGAGCGCAGGCAGTTTTTGAAAATTGTCTGTGAGGAGGCCAACGGCAAGGTCCTGGTATCCATGTTCGGAGCTCTCGACGATGCCGACCGATCGATAGAATTGCTTAATTATTTTGAGAGCGTAGGCGGAACCCATACTCTGTTGGGCTGGCCGGGTAATTTTTATGCCCGGTCGGAGGAAGATATTTATCGGACGACCAAAAAGATATGCGACTCGATCAACCTTGCCGTGGACCTCTGGCCCAAACCTTTTTACGATTTCGGAAGATTCCATCCAAGTCTGTTCAATCCGGCGCTGATCGAAAGAATATGTCAGATACCGAATGTCGTTGCAATAAAAGCGTACCTGAGTGACGGCATTGGAAAGTGGGCGGATGTGCATCACCGTGTCGGCGATCAGGTATTGCTTCAGGCGGCGGAGATGGCGGAATGGCCTATTACTGTCGCTAAATACAAGCAGCAGTGGGCGGGACCGGCCGACTACGTAATATTCGATGACGAGAAGGAGGAAAATCCAAGAATAGCCCGCATGTTCAATGCGTTCGCCGAAGGAGAGTTCTCCAAGGGCATGGAACTTTACTGGGAGCTGGCACCGATAACGCTGGGCGCCCGGGACGCGGCGTTTCAGTGCGGCTTGCTGGGTATGAAATACATGCAGTGGCTGACAGGCGGAAACGGCGGCATGTTCAGAAAACCGACTTCGTTCCTGTTCCAGCACTTCAAGGATGCGATGAGGGCCGGCCTGAAGGCGGCCGGCGTTACTCCGCGCGAGCCCGAGGAGGAGTTCTATGTGGGCCGGGTGAACTACTCGAAAGGAGTCCGGCCGAAATAATGCCGGGCCTTTACCGGAGTTTCGACAGCCCCTGTGCTTTCTGTTTTAATCCGCATTTCTCACAGAGCTTCTCAATGGGCAGCGGGACGTTGACGGCGAGAAAGATTGGAAGAGTTGCCCGCAGGAGGATAAGGAGTGGCCACCGACACATTTCATCTAAGAGTCATGAATCCCACAGGGGGTGCGCAGGAATCTCCCTTGATGCCCAATGCGCCTCGACTGGAGAACCTGAACGGCAAGAAGATCGGCATCCTCAGAAACCGCGTGCCGGTTGGAAAGATATTCTATCCCTACCTGGACAAAGCTCTAAAAAGCCGCATGCCTGGCGCCGAATTCCGTACTTGGGAAATGTCGGTGCTTGGGGATGCGGATGCCAGGGCGGCAAAGCTCAGGGAGGTTGCCGACAACAGTGACGGCGTGATAGTTGCGATGGGAATGTCGGGCGGCAGCACGACCAGAACGGCTCCGGATGCCGTCAGGATTGAGAAATCGGGAAAGCCGGCGGCATTCATAGTCACGAAATGTTTCAGATCCAATGCCCGCTTTCTCGCCAGGAGCGAAGGATTGGAAGATCTGGCCGTCGCTCCGCTGGCTCTGGATTATGTGCCTCCGGTAGAGGAAATAGAACAATTGGATCTGGCCGGCAAAGTCGCGGACGAAGTTGTTGCAGCTTTGACGCAGTGGTCCGCGCAGCCTCCCGAAATACCGTCAGTAGCCGAAGCAATTCTGGGCTTCAGCGGCAAAGATGTCTTCGCAGCTCAGGAAGAGATGGAGCGATTCTTCCTGAATCACGGCTGGAGCGATGGATTGCCGTTGATGCCGCCGACGGAAGAGGCCGTGGACAGAATGCTTGAAGGGACACCCTTGCCGCGCGAGCACACGATGGCCCGATTCCCTCCCGGCGGCATGAACGCCACAGTGGAAAAAATCGCCGTCAATGCGGTGATGGCCGGGTGCCTGCCGCAGTATATGCCCGTCATCCTGGCGGCAGTGGAAACGATAATCGATCCCCTGTTCGACCTGATTGGCGTACAGTGCACGTCCGGTCAGGTGGCCCCTTTCTTTGTCGTCAGCGGGAAGAAGCTGATCGATGAACTGAATATTAACGACAGTTTTTGCGCCGTGGGCCCGGGGTGGAAAGCGAACGCCGCAATCGGGCGGGCGCTTAAGCTGATCATGATGAATCTGGGCCAAACCTGGCCCGGCATGAATGATATGAAAGCTTTCGGGAGCCCTTTCAGGTATTTCTCCCTGATAGGGGAGAATGAGGCGGCATACATGGGCGCCTGGGAGCCGTTGCGGGTAGCCGAGGGATTTTCCGATGACCAGCCGACTATCAGCGTGATGCCGGCCATGTCCTGGCAACCCGACCTGGTGTTGCCGACGCCGCCGTCCGTTGAAAACATTCTTTCCCATATAAGCCTCCAGGCAAAAGCGAAGTACGACCGGTATGCCCTGAACTGTATCTATAACAACCTGGTTCTTATTTCGCCGACCGCATTTGACGCTATCCGTCGGGAAGGCGTTTCCAGGAAGGAAATCCAGGAAAAGCTGTATGAAAAAATCCGGCTGCCGGGGAATGAGGTGTTCGATGGAAGAGAGTCGGTATTTTGCGGGTTGCCGGAATGGGTTATCGAGGAACATCGGAAAAGCCCCGGCTCCCCGGTCCCTCTGCTTCTCAGTCCGGACAGTCTCAAAATATGCGTCACCGGAGGTCCGGGTCCGGACATGATTGCCTACATAGGCACCTGGGGATACGGACCTTCGCGATTTGTGACCAAGCCGATACATGTTCCCGGGAACTGGCAAAGCCTTCTCGCCGAATATAAGGGATGGCAAAGCCCTACATTCAGATGAGGGATGCAGGCAACTAGGGAAACGGCACCCCGATGCATGGGAACGATGGCGGACAAAGAGATTCCGGGTTTTTGAAGTCATGAACCCGCAAGCTTCTCGGGGGGAGATCGATAGTGAAAGAGATGGGATACAAGGTAGTCTGGCCTTTGGGGAAAAGGGTTGCCGATCCGGTGCCCCTGGCTCCCCGGGTTGCGGATTTATCCGGAAAAACTATCTGCGAATTGTCCGACTACGGTTTCAGGGCGGAGGAAATGTTTCCTCTCATCAGAGCCTCGCTCTCCCGGCGATATCCGGAAGTGAAATTCATCGAATACGGCACTTTCGGCAACACGCATGGCCCCCAGGAGAACGAGATCATCGCCACCCTGGCGGAGAAGCTTCGTCAATACGGTTGTGACGCGGTTATATCCGGAGTCGGAGGTTGAGGCAGTTGCTCGCCCGCAGTTGCGCGTGCGGCCATCGTTGCCGAAAAAGCCGGCATCCCTTCCGTATCGATTATCACCAGCGGTTTTTTAAAACAAACGCGGTCGGTTGGACAAAGCCTGGGAGTCCAGGATCTGCCGATCGCTGAATATCCGGGCGTGGTGGCCACGGACAGCGACGAAGAATTCCGTCAAAAAGTGACCGGTACACTGGTCGACAACATCATCCATGCATTTACCAATAAACCGGCCGTTCAATCCGCCGGACTTCAGGAGCCGGAAAAGGATCAAATAGTCTTTCAGGGAACACTGGATGAAGTTCAGGAATTCTTTATCAGAAGGCAATGGTCCGATGGTCTCCCGGTAATTCCTCCTACAATCGACAGGGTCGAAAAGTTTCTTCAATATACGGACCGGCCCGGCGGTGAGGTCGTTGGGGCCCTGCTTCCCGAAAACCGTGAAGCCACGGTCTGGAACGTCGCCGTTAACGGGGTGATGGCAGGCTGCAGGCCGGAATACATGCCCGTTCTGCTGGCCGCGGTGGAAGCTGTTTCCGATCCTTTCTTCCGTATCGAGGATGCCGGGAGCACTCCCGGCTGGGAACCGCTGGTCATTCTGAATGGTCCCATAATAAAAGAGCTGAACTTCAACTATGAAACCGGTGTGATGCGGGTCGGCCGACAGGCGAATACCAGCATAGGCCGTTTTTTACGGCTGTTCATGGGGAATGTGGCGGGTTTTCGGATACCGCCCGGAACAACGGACAAGGCGACCATCGGAGACACTTTCAACGTGGCTCTGGCTGAAAATGAAGACGTATTGGACGAACTCGGGTGGGAATCATTCAGCGTCGCTCGCGGGTTCAAGCCTGATGAGAATGTCGTCACTGTTCAGAGCGTAGTATATGCCACCGCTCCGATTGCCAGCGGAGGGGACAGGGCACAGGAACACCTGGATACTTTTGTGGAAGTATTCGGCGGAGCCATGTCCACCTGGACGCACATGGCGGTCAATTGGGGAAAATTTTTTCCTCTATTGGTAATCAGTCCGAGCATAGCGCGGGTGTTCGCCAAGGACGGGTTGCAGAAAAAGGATGTCCAGCAGTATCTGTATGATAAATCCAGGGTGTCGGTTGAATCGATGGAGCGGCTTGCCTGGCAGGGAGGCTTCACCGGCTTCGACCCAAGACGAATGGTGGAAGAAAAGATCATTTCACCCGTGTATTGCGAGTCGGACGATCCGAAAAGAATGGTGCCGGTTTTTCTGAAACCCGAATGGATCGGGATAGTAGTCAGTGGAGACTCCGGTCGGAATCGCAGCAGGGGATATGTCCAAAACCACGAGCAGGGCCCTCCGGTCAGCAGGCGTATCCAGTTGCCGGCGCATTGGAAGCAGATTCTGCCGGCCAGAACGCATTAACAAAACCTCCGCTTGAACCGGGAAGCGATTTGTGGATGGCCGTTATGGGCTTTTCGAAGTACGTACACGAATAATGACACGTACCGAGTCGGTGTTATGGATGAGCAGGCATTCAGCGGCGTGAAAATATTGGACCTGACGCAGGGTATTGCAGGCCCCTATTGTACCAAACTGTTCAGTGCTTTCGGCGCTGAAGTCATTAAAATCGAAAATCCGGACAAGGGAGATATCAGCCGGGAAATGGGCCCATTCCCAAACGATGCGCACAACCCTGAAAAGAGCGGCACCTTCTTTTATCTCAACACGAATAAAAAAAGCATAACCGTGGACCTCCGAAGTGAAAAAGGAATAGATATCTGTAAAAGACTTTTAGGGGAAATGGACGTTCTCGTTGAAAGTTTTGCACCCGGAGGTCTGGCAAAACTGGGCTTGTCCGGGAAAGTATTAAAAGAAATTAATCCACGCCTGATTGTGACCTCGATATCTGCTTTCGGCAAAACCGGGCCCTACCGGAATTATAAGGCAAATAATCTCACGTCCTCGGCCCTGGGAGGGGCAATGCACCTCATGAGGCCGGGAACCCATCCCGAAAGAAGACCCGTAATCCAGGGAGGTTTCCAGGCTGAATATTCGACCGGACTGCTGAGTTATATAGCGACCGTGGCTGCGCTGATCGGAAGAGCCGGCGGCGGCGGGGCATCGATCGATATGGCCATGATGGAGTGTGTCGCCGCCACTTTAATGGGGCATATTGCGGAATACTCATATCTGGGATTCAGCAGAAGAACCAATCCATTCGCCATCCATGGCTATCCTATAGGATATAGCGTTCCTTGTCGGGATGGATGGATAAGCCTCACCCCTGGCATTGGAGGCGCTCCCAATATCCCCTTGTTGATCGGCAAACCGGAACTGCAGGACGATCCGCTGTTTACCAGAACACAGACACGCATGGCCGAACCGGATAAATTCGACGGGCTGATAATTCCATGGCTCATGAATCACAATAAATGGGATATTACGGCCGAAGCGCAGGAGCTTAGATTGGCGTTCACGCCCGTTTTAAGCGCTGGAGAGCTTTTTAAAGATCCACAACTGGAAGCCAGAAAGTTTTTTGATGCAACCGGGCATCCGGAGCTTGGCGACACGATCTGTCCCGGTTCGCCGGCTAAATTGAGCAAAACTCCGTGGAAGTCGGGAAGGGCTCCGTTGCTGGGAGAGCACAATCGGGAAATCTTCAGCAAATACGGCTGTGCGGAAATAAATTGCATAAAGACGACAGGCGGGAATCGTCCTGCGACAGAAAAGAGAACGGCGCGCAAATTATTGGATGGAATAAGAATTCTCGACCTGACAATGGTCTTTGCCGGGCCGGTCGCGACGAAAATACTGGCTGAACTGGGGGCCGAGGTAATCAAGATAGAATCTTGGCAGCGTGCGGATGTATTCACGCGTGCCAATGTATATCCCGAGAATACGCCCGGCGGGGATCCCTGGAATCGCGGCTGCCTGTTTCATAGCCTGAACGCGGGCAAGCGGGGAATTTCCCTCAATCTGGGGGTGGAAAAGGGTCGTGAAATCTTCAAACGGCTGGCAAAAATAAGTGACGCCGTTATCGAAAACTTTTCTCCGAGGGTCATGGAAAACTGGGGCCTGAATTATGAACATTTAACGGAAGTGAATCCGCGATTGATCATGGCTTCGATCAGCGGACTGGGACATTACGGGCCTCTCAGAGATTACTACATGTACGTACCGGGCATGGAAGGAATGAGCGGCATGTCGTATAACACAGGTTATCCGGATGAGCCGCCACTGCTTTCCGGCTGCGCCTATGGAGACTGGGTCGCCGGCGCCAATGCCGCCATGGCCCTGATTACCGCCTTATTCCACCAGATGACTACGGGCAAAGGCCAGTACGTCGACATTTCCGGTCGGGAAGCCGCCGTCTGCCACATCGGCGATATCGTTATGGATTACGCGCTGAACAATCGGGACAGGGATCGCATCGGCAATAAACATTTACGATTTGCTCCACATGGGTGTTATCGGTGCAGGGGAGATGACGATTGGGTCGCGATCGGCATTGAAACCGACGGCCAGTGGAGACGGTTCGTTCGAGAGATTGGAAGGCCGGACCTGCTTGGGAATGGGGCATTCGCATCGATGCGGGGCAGACTGGAGAACCAATTGGAATTGGACCGTTTAATTGAAGAATGGACCGGCCGGCGGGACAAATTCGAAATAATGGAGACTCTTCAAAAATTGCGGATCCCTGCGGGAGCAGTGCTCAACATGAAGGAAGTCAATCTCAATTCTCATCTTAAGAAACGAGGCTTCTTCCATCTCATTGACCTTGGAAAGGGGATCGGCCAAAGACCGATGCCCAGCCAAATGCCTGCAAAGTTCCGTGGATTCAGGAAACCCGTTCTCAAAAGAGCCCCTCATTTCGGCGAGGACACCGAATATGCGCTCGGCTCGCTTTTGGGAATGTCGAAGCAGGAACTTGAGCGGCTTGAGGAGGAAAAGGTTATTGCAAAAACTCCCGTTTTCCCTCCGGGAAAGCCGACCCGATTGGATTTGCTGGAAAAGCAACAGGCGGGTTCCATCGATCCTGATTATCTCGATGAACTGAGAAAGCACTTCGGTACCGGGATTGGCGGCGCTGAAGGCATGGCGCGTAAGATCAGGCAACGCCGGAGAGGTTATTAATGACCGAAAAAAAAGTAGTCATGCCGGATACAACGATTACCCGGGACATGATTGAGAGTATGCGCGCCAAATTGGGTCTCAAGCTGAGAGTCGACGAAAGCACCCACAACGAGTACGCCACCAGAATGGCGATTCTGAAATTTACTGAAGGCGTAGGAGATCCGAATCCCTTATGGACAGATGCGGAATACGCCAAGAGAAGCCGGTTCGGCCGCATTGTCGCCCCGCCGTCGTTCGTATGGGCCTGTTTCGCCCATGTAATATTCGGCTGGAGAGGCTTGGGAGGGTTTCATGCCGGCTGCGATGTGGAATTCATGAAGCCGATATTTATAGGGGACAAAATATCGGCAGAGTGCATTTTCGAGAGCTTTGAAGGGCCGAAAGAAAGCAGTTACGCTGAAGAAACCGTAATAGACCATTTTCAAAATCAATACTGGAACCAAAATGGAGATCTGATAGCCAGGTATCGCTGGTGGGTTGTACATTTTGCCAGGGCCAAGGCGCGTAAGAAAAAGAAATTCGCCAATATTGAATTGCCGCATCCCTGGACTGAGGACCAATTGCAGCAGATTGAACAGGAGACTCTTTCCGAAGAAATCCGGGGTTCCAAACCCCGCTACTGGGAGGAAGTTGAAATTGGCGAGGAACTCAAACCGGTTGTGAAGGGCCCTCTCGGAATCACGGATGAGATTGCCTACATTATCGGCGGGGGGGTTCCCATCCCGAGACTGCAGGCTCATGGAGTGGCCCTTCGATCCTATAGAAAACACCCCGCCTGGATGTTCCGGGATCCCAATACCTCAAGCTGCGAACCCATTTTCGCCGTTCACTACAACAGAGCGGCGGCCAACGCAATGGGACTCCCCCATTCCTACGATGTAGGCGTGCAGAGGCATTGCTGGGGCGTCCATGTGATCACCAACTGGATGGGGGATGACGCCTGGTTGAAGAGAAGTTATACGGAGTACGGCAAGTTCGTCTATTTATCGGATGTTGTCCGGATAAAAGGCAAAGTTACTGAAAAGTTTATAGACGAAGAGGGGGATCACTGCGTTCACATTGAACGATCCGCGATAAACCAAAGGAATGAAAACGTAATGCCGGGCTATGCCGTCGTGGCTCTGCCGTCCAGACGGAACAGTTCCTCTCCATTGGATAAGCGAATAAGCAACGAAGGAAATTAATCGGATGCAAGAGAAGAAATGTTTGGTTCGTTCGCCCAGAGTGCTTGATCTGACAAACAGGAACGGATACCTGTGCGGCAGGATTTTAGCCGACCTGGGAGCGGATGTCGTTAAAGTTGAAAGGCCGGAAGGCGATCCGGACAGGCGCATCGGTCCGTTTTATCAACAATCCTACAATCGGGAAAGAAGCCTGTTTTGGTTCGCGTACAATGCAAACAAACGAGGGATAACCTTAAACCTTGATTCCAGGGACGGGCGGCAAATTCTCAAAACGCTGGCGGTCAAAGCTGATTTTTTAATCGAATCATTCCCGCCCGGAACCATGGATGAACTGGGATTGGGATTCGCCGCTCTCGCCGAAATCAATCCGCGCATGATTTACACATCCATTACTCCCTTCGGGCAAACCGGCCCTTATAAGAACTTCAAAGCATCGGACCTCGTGGTTATGGCTATGAGCGGACTGCTGTATATGACGGGGCGTCCCGGAGAGGCGCCGTTGCGGATCAGTTTTCCTCAGTCTTTTCTGTTGGCCGCCGCTCATGCCGCTGCGGCGAGCATGATAGCTTATTTCCATCGGGAAACAACGGGCCGCGGGCAACACGTCGATGTATCCGCCCGCGAATGCGTCTTATGGGAGATATCCAACGCAATACCATCATGGAAATTGAATCGAAAGATTCTTAAGCGGGTGGGATCTTATATGTCGGGACGATGGGCGAACATCAAACAGAAGCTGCTGTGGAAATGCAAGGATGGCTATGTTGTTTTTTACATCCTGAGCGGCGGTTTTGGAGTAAAAACCAACCGGGGTATTGTTGCATGGTTGCAGGAAGAAGGCTTGGATTCGGAGCTTTTAACGAATGTCGATTGGGACGATTTCGACATGTCCGAACAAACCCAGGAAACACAGAATCAAATGGAAGCCCCAATCGCCGAGTTGTTTTCAAGACACACAAAAGCCGAATTGTATAATGAGGCTTTAAAACGAAAGATAATGCTTTCCCCCGTGTCTACGGCTCGAGACATTTGTGAAAACAAGCAGCTTCTTATCAGGAATTTCTGGGTTGAAGTCGACCATCCGGAAATTCCAGCTGGAATTACCTACCCCGGACCTTTCGCCAGATTGTCCGAAACCCCCCTCGCATCAGCGAGGAGAGCTCCCTTGCCGGGAGAACACAATCTGGAGATTTATGAGAAAGAACTGGCTTTTTCAAAAAGAGACCTGAGGCTCCTGCATCAATCCGGAATTATTTAGGTATATCCATTGAAACGAAAGGAGGAAATGGATTTGGAAAGAAAGGCCTTTGATGGAATCCATATTGTCGATTTCGGATGGGCTCTCGCCGGTCCGTTGAGCGTCAAATACCTGGCGGATTACGGCGCTACCGTAGTATGCATAGAATCGCAGCAGAGACCGGACCTGTTGCGTGTTTCCGCTCCGTTTAAGGATGAAATCCCGAATGTCAATCGAGCAGGCTTTTTCAGCTATTTCGCGGCCAATAAATACAGCATCAGCCTTGATTTGAATAAAACTGCCTCGAAAGAGATCGCTAAAAATCTGGTGGCTTGGGCGGACATCGTTGCGGACAGTCATAGGCCCGGTGTACTGGAAAAGTGGAGCCTGGATTACGATGCATTAATCAAAATCAAGCCGGATATTATAATGATCCGCAGCTCGAATCAGGGATTGACGGGGCCCGCCGCACTTCAGCCCGGCTTGGGGAACCATATTAACGGGTTGGGAGGCATAGTCCATCTCGTGGGTTTGCCGGATGAAGAGCCGGTATCGCCAATGGTGGCTTATACAGACTACTGCGTTCCTCCTTTAGCCGCCAGCGCCCTGATAGGGGCGCTTGATTACCGGAGAAAGACAGGCAAAGGCCAGTTGATCGATCTGTCTCAGTTTGAAGCGGGCTTGCACCTCATAGCCCCGCTTCTGCTCGATTATTCGACAAGCGGCGTGGAAGCAAAAGCCACCGGCAACGCGTGCGAATACGCCGTCCCCCATGGAGTGTTTCGCTGCAAAGGTGAGGATCGCTGGTGCGCGATTACCGTCTTCACGGAGGAAGAGTGGCAGGCCATGGGAAAAGCCATGGGAAACCCGGGATGGACGAAGGATGAAGAGTTTGCAACATTTCTGGGAAGGAAGAAGAACGAAGCGAGGCTGAATTTACTTGTGGAACAATGGACGTCTCAGCACGAACCCGAACATGTCATGATGTTAATGCAGAAAGAGGGAGTTGCCGCTGGTGTCGTGCAGAATGCCGAGGATATTTGCAGCGATGCGCAATTGGAGGAAAGAGGATTTTTCTGGGAAGGAGACCACGAGGAGCTGGGAACGTTTTCCTACTTGGGGCAGCCGTCCAGATTGTCGGAGACTCCCGCGAACCTTTATCGCAACGCCCCTTCCCTTGGCGAGCATAATAAATATATCTGCCTTGAAATGTTGGGAATGTCGGAAGATGAATACGATCAGCGTCTTGAAGAGGGTGCGTTCGGCCGATGAGTATTCGGTCCACGCTACGTTGGATCGGACATGGTTATTCGATCGTGACGGAAAACGGCTGTAAAAACGCGAATGGTTTCCGGCACCAGAATAAGTCTAATAAGGAAGGCGGAGAGGGTTTATTGATATGCCAAACAGGCGCGTGGAATTGACGGTATGCAATCCGAGGGGCGGACCGGAAGCCACCCCCATGGATTCCCCCTCGCCCCGTCTGCAGAACCTGGACGGGAAAAAGATAGGAATATTGATGTTCAGCTTATGGGGGCTCGCGGAAACATTGCTGCCCCAGCTTAAAGACGCTTTGAAAAAACAGGTTCATGGGATCGAGTTTCGTGAATGGTCGGCTTTCATGCCTGAAAAGTCCAGGGAAGCAAGATTGAAGGAAATAGCCGATTACAGCGACGGCATTATCGTGCTACTTGCCTTTACAGGAACCAGCTCGGCAAGGACCGCCCGGGACGCCGTTTATCTGGAGAAATTGGGTAAGCCTGTTGCCTTTATGGTTACGCGGCCTTTCCAGGCTAACGCTCAATTCATTGCCAGGCGCGAGGGCCTGTCGGATATTTCTCTCGTAGCAGTGCCGGTGGATTCCATCCCGCTTACGGACGAAATCAGGGGATTGAAATTAGGGGAGAAGGCCGCTGACGACGTCATTAAGGCTTTAACGCAATGGCAGCCGCAATCCAAGGAGGCAAGCGAAACGGCGGACAGCACTCTTGCCTTTATTGACCGGGATTACGAAACAGCGCGGGAAGGCATGGAAAAGTATTTTCTTCAACATGGCTGGAGCGACGGCCTTCCCCTGATACCGCCGACCAGGGATGCCGTGGATAAAATGCTTGAGGGCATGGATCTTCCTTCCAGCCACGTGGTGGGCGTTGTGGAGCCCGGAGGCGTCGAAGCTACTGTAGAAAATATTGCGATTAATGCCGTAATGGCGGGGTGTCTTCCTCAATATATGCCCGTTGTCGCAGCGGCTGTTGAAGCCATCACCGATCCTGCTTTCAATCTGAGAGAGGTCCAATGTACCTCATGCAACATGGCGCCGCTGTTGGTTGTCAGCGGGCCGGGACTGGTAGAGGATCTGAATATCAATTGCGGCTTCAGCACTTTGGGCCCGGGATGGAAGGCAAATTCCACAATTGGCCGGGCTGTAAGACTGGTGATGACCAATCTCGGACATACCTGGCCGGGCAGGAACGAGATGAAAACGCTGGGCAGCCCGTTTAAATTTGCACCTCTGATTGCGGAAAACGAAACGGTTATTCGTGGAGCATGGGAACCGCTTCGGGTGGCGGAAGGCTATGATTTCGACCAGGCTACAATCAGCGTAATGCCGGCAATGTCGTGGCAGCCCGATATCGTGCAGCCGGAACCGCCGACCGTCAAACGGATTGTGGAATATATTGCGAAACAGGGCAGGGTAAAACACGACAGGCTCGTCGGAAACTGGGGAATGGACAACCTGGTGGTTCTTTGCCCGGCGACATTCGATTGTATCCGACGAGAGGGATATTCGAGGCTCGATCTGCAAAAGGCTCTTTATGATGCGATTCAGATACCGAAATCTGAATTTCTTAACGGCAGGGATATTGGGGAATTGCCCGCGTTTCACCGCCTGCCTGAATGGATAAGGGAAAAGTGCAGGGAAAGCTCTGATCCCCTGGTCCCGCTGCTGGCCGGACCCGGCAATATCAGGATTTGCGTTACGGGAGGTGCGGGCCCCTACGGGATTAGCTATATCAGCACCTTTGGATACGGCCCGGCCCGGTTTGTTACAAAACCCATAACATTACCCGGGACCTGGAAAGATCTATTGGCACGATACGAGGGATGGAAAAGCCCGACCGTAAAATAGCGGAAAGATAATTCCTATACAGGAACCCGGGCATTCACAGACAACAGGAGAGGAGACCACCGCGTGGAATCTTTATATGGCGATGTCGTTCGCTTCATGGAAGAGTATTTCCCGGCCTATAGCCGGTATTGTCAGGTTCCGGAGACCCAGCACCTCATGGACAAATTTTATGCACCGGAACTCGAGTTCGATGACGGCGTGGTTAGCAGCAGAGCGCAATGGTATAAAATGTGTCTCTCTCATCCCGATGTGCAGGATAAATTAACCCTTGAGCACCTGTTCGTTGATACAAAGCAAAACGAAGCCGGCGCGTTGCTCAAAACGCAGGCGATCGACAGGGCAACGGGAGAAGTGCTGCTTGAATTGAAAATGAACGTCCTTTATAACCTCAAAATAGACGGGAATAAGGATATCAAGATAGCAAGAGTCAGGGTTTTTCTCGAAAGTGACCCCGGTAAGATAACAAAACTGTCTCAGCTATACGGCATAGGTTCACAGGCATCCTGACAGTGCATGAAAACTCAATCAGGTGTCGTATTCCAACAAGCCTTTTTCCTGATAGTATTGGGACAATTGGGAGGGCGGCAGCACAGTCTTCCGATCGGACGAAAATTCTTCAATAGCTCTATCCCTCAGCAATTCTAGAACTGATTCGAGCTGCTGTTTTTTTTCCCGGTTCAGGACGGACATGATGTTGTGAAGGTGTTCTCTTTGTTTCGACAATTGAAGAGCCTTCCTGCCCTTTTCAGTCATCCGGACCAGGACTCTCCCGTTTCTGCCCGTACTCTTGCTCTTGGTTATGAGGCCCTGCTTTTCCATTCGTTTGAGAATATCAGACACTGAATTTCTTTGCTGGTAGACAAAGCGAGACAGCTCCGCCGGAGTAGTCGCGTTTCCCATGGCCTGAATCATGTACAACATGTAGGCCTGAACCGGTAAAATGCCGTACTTGTTCATTTCCACATTTCTGAGCTTGGCTATCATGTGGTATACACGACTGAGGAGAATCCATAAATCGTATTCCGTATCTTCCCTTTTTTGTGTCTTCAATTTCTTTGAATTGACCAATGCCATACCTCTCCATTCAAAATCTTCCAGTGTCTTTTTATTCCGTCACCAATTTTCTCGCAAGCAGCCAGTCATAAAGACGGTCTGTCCAGGTCGCCACCGGCATTCCCGAAGGGGGACCGTAGGCATGATCGTATACGTGTATCTCCACCGGACGCCCGGCTTCCTTCCACAGTGTGAACAATGCTGCGCATCCATTGGTCACATTGAAATGACCATCCATTACGGCAATAAACAGAGGAGCTCCCTGCTCAGGAACGGAAACGTCGACCAGTGACGGGCCGTAGATAGTGGCCACGAAATCCGGATAGGCGTCGGAGGATTCAGTCACCGCAGTCCCGACAGCAACGCCACCTCCCGCGGAGAATCCCAGAATGCCGATGCGTTCAGGGTCAAGATTGAACTTTGCCGCGTCGCGCCTGAGCACGCGGATAGCTTGCTGGCCGTCGGCTATTGCCATCCGGATTACCTCGAGATGTTCCTGATTGTCCGGCGCCGGATTTGCGTTGCCTTGCCTGTTGAGAATTTCCCTGAAAGACAGTTCATTCCCCATGCTCATCGGCATGCCCATCCTTTTTGCAGGAACTCCCGATCGTGATGGACCTGCTGGGGGCGCACCGTTAGTCTTTGCCTGAGTATTCGGAACCACCCTGTACTTGAGAATAAATGCTGCAATCCCTTTGGAATTCAGCCACTGTGCGGTTCGTTCCGGCTCGGCGAAACCCAGCATGCGCATGGCGCCGCCCGGACAAAG
>CAZPHK010000042.1:23874-27409 GCA_964586015.1 uncultured Acidobacteriota bacterium
TTAAATGCTGACCTCCATTCTTCTGACAACATCATCCTGGACCCCTTTGCCCAGGTCCACAAAGTAAGCGCTGTAGCCGGCCACTCTTACGATCAGGTCGCGATGTTTCTCGGGGAATTTCTGAGCGTCGAGCAATTGTTCGTTCCCGACGACGTTGAATTGAATCCATTTGCCCCCCATGCTGGAGTAGGCCTTGATAAGACTGCCCAGCTTTTTCAGGTCCTCCCGCGTTGTCAGGGACGAGGGGTGGAGCTTCACGTTCAGCAGCGTGGATGCACACTGTGCCTGATCTATTTTTGCCGCGCTCCTGAGCATTGCCGTAGGTCCATGGGTGTCTCTTCCCTGGGCGGGAGAGGCGGTTCCGTCCGCCAGGGTTGTGCCGGCAAATCTCCCGTCGGGCGTGGCTCCTATTATGGCCCCGCCGGCAAACATCGATGAGATGGAGGCGCCGCCGATGCCCCTGATTTTTCCGTGTTCAGGGCGTCCAAATGTGCGGTATTTGGTCTCCTCTTCTATCAAAAACCCGTAGAGTTCCCTGGCGATAGAGTCGACATAGTCGATGTCATTTCCATATTTAGGCGCCTGCAGACACAGTTTTCTGATATCTTCATTGCCCTCCCAGTCGGCGGCTAATGCCTGTTTCAGCGCCTTCATTGAAATTTTTTTCTCATCAAAGACCAACGTTTTAACGGCAGCGAGGGAATCCGCCACATTAATAACGCCAACCGGCACCATGAGCGCCCTGAAGTCAAACGGCGGCACGGGTTTTCTTCTCGATAAAGGCTTTCCAATCCTGATCCCGTCCTGCATCGTGGCCGTTTCAAGAATTTCCACAACATCGTAGTATTCCTTGGAATAACTTGCGACAAGGAAGCTGTGTTCATGCCACAGGCTTATAAAATGACTCAGGATCTTTGTAAATGCCTCATAGAACTCTTCAAAAGTTTTAAAATCTTCAACATGGTGTTTGGGAGAAAAGGCTTCCAAACCGGTCCGCGGGTCCACTCCGTTGTTCAGGAAGATCTCCAGGACCTTCGGCGCTACGAAAAAACTGCCCGCCAGAAAGCTGGCTTTCCCCGGGATGGCCGGGTCCACGCACCCGGCCAGGTGGTAGTTGCGGGCATCTTCGACGGGTATGCCGCCGGAGGTCAGGTATTCAATAAAAGATTTATCCAGGGCCATTGCGGGCATGCCGATGCCGGTCTTGACAACCTCCAGGGCCTTTATCAGCAGGTCTTCCGGTGTTTCATCATGCACCCTCAGTGATATGGTGTGATGGGATGTTCTGAGCCTGTCGGCTGCCTCCAGGACCAGGTAGGTCAAATCATTGCTGGCGTCTTTGCCGTCGGCCGTGACACCCCCGATGGTCATGTTGCGCCATTTGGCGAAGCCCGCATGTTGCGATCGTTTGGCGCTTGAAAGCTTGATATTCTCCGGCCTCATGCACTTGATGCGCAGTTCGCACAGCAAAGTCAAAACTTCCTCTTTGCCGATCCTGCCTTCATCCAGGTCTTTTTTATAGAACGGGTACATATACTGATCGAATCTGCCCAGGTTATGCGTTGAAGTGGGTGCGGACAGGATTTGATTGAACCACAGCGATTGAACAGCCTGATAAAAGCTGTTTGGACGATTAGCCGGCACCCGACGGCATGTCTCGGCTATTCTCTTCAGCTCTTCTTTCCTCCGGGAATTCTCCTCCTTCTTCGCCAGCCTGTCGGCAGCCTCGGCGTATCGGTCGGCCAGCCGGACAACGGCTTTAAGAGCTATTATCATAGCTTCCAGAAATACTTTTTTCTCCACATCTTCCAGGTTGAAGAACCTTAAATTCCGTAGTTCTTCTTCGGCTTCAGCGATCATCGGATTCAGTCCGTTCAGCCATCTTTCAAAATCCGTATAGCAATCGGTAAAGGCAAAAGACAGGCAGAGCCCGCTGCCTGCGTAGGCTCCCCTGAATTCATCCTTTCTTCTCATCGGGGGAAGGGTAATGCCGAGCTGCAGGTACTTATACAATCTTTCATCGAAAAGCTTCGACTGAACATATTCGGAGCACCTGGTTTCCCAGTATCGGCCCAATTCCTTGAACATCGGCCAATCCATTTCTTCAACGGAGATAATCCCCTCTTCCGCCGCTGCTTTGACCTCCTCCTCTCTCCACACTCCCAGAAAAGGATCTATCTCGGCACCCCAGGGCTTGCTGGCTCCTTCACCGACAAAAAGCTCGTCGCTTCCAATCAACGCGGGCATGTTTCCCAGCATATGGGAGAAAGCCTTGGCGTACCTTATAACGGCCGGTTCGCCTTCCGTTTGCCTGTAAGATTCGGTGATCAGTCGTGCTTTCTCTATACATAGGGGGAAGCCTCCCCTGCGTATTTTGCCTGTCGGTGTTTCCATTTCAGTCTCCTGCTCTTGGAACAGAATTCAAAAGTCGGAATTCCGCATCCGGAATGAACTCCGGGGGTGCCAATGCTCCATATGAATTTTAGAGTTCCGTGCCCGGGCTTTCAACTTCAGTTCGCAAAATGATTTCATCCTGTGAAAAATCAACCGCCCGTAATTACGGTAAGACCGAAGGACTCAAAAATCCGGCGACATTCCGCCAACTGCTGTGCACCGGGAACCTCGATTGCTGCAGTTTCATTTTTCCTGTCCAACCTTTCCCATTTTGCCTCTCCGAGACGATGGTAGGAAAGCAGGTGAACGGGAATGGTGTTCGAGAGCTTCTCGGCGATGAATCCGGCGGTGGCCCGTATATTTTCAGCGGAGTCGTTAAAACCGGGGACGAGCGTTACCCGTGCTCGCATCGGAATCGACATTTCGTGGTGGATTTTCTCGGCGTTCTGCAGGATCAGTTCGTTGGACACCCCCGTATATTTCTTATGCATTTCCGGATTCATGTGCTTGAAATCGAACAGCACGAGGTTTACATGGCGCAGGACCTCTCTTGCTGTTGCCCAGCGTGCATGCCCGCAGGTATCGAGCGCCGTGTGAAATCCGGCAGACCGGCATTTTTTAAGGATACCGGCCGCGAACTCGGGCTGCGCCAGAGGCTCTCCGCCGCTCAGCGTAACGCCACCGCCCGACTCCTTATAGAACAATGCGTCGGCGGCGATCTCTTTGAAAACTTCGTCCGCCGTTGCCCGGCGCCCCATCGCCACCCTGGCTTCATTGGGACAAGCCTCTATACACAATCCTGCACTCTTGCAGAGCCGGCGATCCGTGTGGGACGCTTTCCCCTGCATGCGGATTGCCTTCTCCGGGCAGACCTGGATACACTTCCCGCACCCGGTGCATTTCTCTTCTGAAAAAAGGAGTTCAGGATGAAAAGAATGGGATTCCGGATTCTGGCACCAGAGGCAGCTTAGCGGGCATCCTTTCAGAAATACCGTCGTACGAATGCCGGGGCCGTCGTGGATGCAATAGCCCTGAATGTTGAATATGATTCCCTGGTCTGAATTATTCATCACTTCACTCTATTTGACTATTTACGGAAGCGTCAAATCTGCAGGAAAACCTGTATATTAAAATACAATTA
>CAZPHK010000042.1:27509-29357 GCA_964586015.1 uncultured Acidobacteriota bacterium
CAATTATAATACATTTATAATGCAGGATGACGATGAAACCCTGGATCGCCGTATCCGGCGAGATAATCTTTTTAAAATGCGCCAGCATCCACAACACAGCCGTCGACCGGGAGATACTTATGTATCAAATCAGCAGAGCAGCCGGTATTTGCGTCGCGTTCATCCTTTGCATAATAAATGCTGCCGGTGCGCAGGAAAACCCGCCGCGTGCTGCCACACCTGTGGCGAATCAGAATACTTTTGGGCTCGGCTCAGGTGGCCTTCCGACCCCGCGCAGACAAGCGGCATCCCAGGCGGCCACACGTTGGATGTATTCGATCGATACCCCGAATGATTTGACGGAAACACTATGAACAAGGAGGATGTATGAAACGACCACACCTGCTGACTCCGATGGCAGCCGTCGTAGTTGTACTGGTGTTATCAGTAGATCTCGCGGTTTCCGAGAACGCCGAAAATAGCAGTGACGGGACTTTCAGAGATTGCGAGATTTGTCCGGAGATGATAGTGGTCCCGCCGGGAACGTTTATCATGGGATCTCCCGAAACAGAGAAGGGCCGGGACCAGGACGAAGGGCAGCACAGGGTCACGATCTCCTATTCATTTGCAGTGAGTAAAGGACCAATCACCTGGGATCAATGGGAAAAATGTGTACACGACGCCGTATGCGATGGACAATCGGTGGAGGCTGCATTAAGGCTGGACCGCGAAGGCAAACCGATTCAGGACTATGTCGGCCCTCGTCGCGGCACACACCCTGTGGTTGGCGTCAGCTGGTGGGATGCTCAGGCGTACATCCTTTGGATCAATCGAAAGATCGGCGAGGGAAAATATCGTCTTTTGTCAGAATCGGAATTTGAATATGCCGCCCGTGCCGGCACTAACACAACATACTGGTGGGGCGACGAACCCAGCCATGAATATGCCAATTATGGCAAAGATAGTGACCAGGATTTGGGTGGACTGGCAGTCGGACGCGATGTCTGGGAGAATTCGACTTCTCCAATATGCTCCTTCCCCCAAAATGCTTTCGGCCTGTGCGACATGCACGGGAATATATATCAGTGGATCGAAGACTGCTACGAAACCAACATCGCACTGTTGCCGACCGACGGCTCGGCTTCAAAAACCGGCGATTGCGCAGTGCGAGGATTCCGGTCCAATTCATTTGAGAGTAACTCAAAGACCCTGAGATCGGCGAATCGGGCCTTTGTGTACGCCCCTGATACCCGCGGGCGCAACTACCTCGGCTTTCGCGTTGCCAAAACTCTCAAGTGATCCCCTAATAAAACATCCGCTTTGACCGGTTACAATTCTGCAGACGGCGTTCGCCCACGATTGTCTGCCCGGGAGCCGGCAACTTACAGGAGAAACAAACCCGGATTTCTGCAAATGGCTCCTCCTCTGTCGAACGCAGCATTACAGTATCGGATCAATGTCCTCCCGCAGGAGTCTTGTACTTTTTAAACATCTCGCCAGTTGACGAAAAAACGTTCTTCGCCATTTACTCTCCGCTGGCGGTTTTGGCCGGAATGGTGCAGATGATCAGAAAGGCCAGAAGCATGGTAACCGCTCCCAACCAGAAAACGCTTCTCAGGCCGATATGCAGCGAATAGCGGATTGCACGTACGGTTTCGGGGAAAAGAGCCTGCATCCTGCTTCCGCCCCGGTCGAATTCGGCTTTGAGCTCATCCATCGCGGATTGTGACAGAAGAACACGCGGATTTCTAAGCAAAATCATGGTCTCCAGATCAGCTATTTCATACAATCCCTGCGGCAAAGAACCGTTCAGAGCTTTTTCATACGAGGCATTCATCACAGAACCCAGCAGCGCCGGGGCAATGGCTA
>CAZPHK010000043.1:0-7649 GCA_964586015.1 uncultured Acidobacteriota bacterium
GGAACCGTCACGATCGCTCACGAAGACTCCCCGGACAAGATCACGGTCGTTCAGAAGCTGGCAACGGCGCGCGGTTCGCGAACCATGACTCTTGATCCCGTCACTCACAACATCTACCTGGCTGCGATGGATTATGAACCTGTTGAGGGAGCAGCCGCACAGCCGGAACCGGGCCGGAGACGAATGAGACCAAAACCGATTCCGAACTCTTTCAAAGTTCTCGTTTATGGAACAGAAAAAAAGTAGCGGGAATTGAAAGATAAACAAAATCAAACAGTCCTCAGCCCGCCCATCGCCAATTTTGTCCGAAACGCCGGTTTTGAAACGATGGAAAAGTTCGAGGAATATCTGATCGAGGGGCCCGACGGACAAAAATATTTCCAGAGCCCCGGCCAGATGGAGATCATTGTCACAGGAGGATCCAACAACTACTATTTCAGCATCGGCAGCATGAGATGCGCCCGCAGCGTCTCGATTGGCAACTGGAGGCAGCTCCTCTTCCGCTTACGTAAAGCCCGATCCACTCTTTATAAACCCTTGAATAACGAAGGCAACCCTTTTGGGACGGCGGTTCCCTGAGGGAAGGTCATTTATGCTTTTCCCAAAGCTTGCAGGACCTTGTCCGGAGTTATGGGAAAATCCAGGACCCATTTGCCGATCGCATTGTAGACAGCCGAGGACGTAATGCCGGAGAGGCTGGCGCCGATATTCTCACCGATTCCGTAAGAACCGTACGGAGCATAACCCAAATGGCTTTCGTGAAGAATACAGTCAACGACCGGGTAATCGTTCATTGTTCCCAGGTGGTAATGAATGTGATCGAAATTAAGCCCCACTCCGGTTGCAGGGCAGTAAACTTTTTCTTCGGTTGCGCTTCTGCCGAGCCCCATGACGGCCCCGCCGTACTGTTGTCCCATCGCGCCACGGGGATTGAAAACGTGACCGATGTCGTTCACACAGACAATGCAGGTCACCTCAACCAGGCCGGTCTCGGGGTCCACCTCCACTTCGATAAAATGGGCCTGCCTGCCCATAACAAGCGGTTGATCGTCCTGCCTTCCGAACATGGGCATCATTACCTGATTGCGGGTATTGGGGTGGGAGATGAAGGATTTGTCATCCAGGAAGCCGCCGCCGATCTCGCGCAACGGCATTTTTTTATCGGGATCCGCTTTATCGTAAATATAGCTGTCCCGTATATCGAGATCCTCCGGCTTTCTGTTTACAAAGGGGGAACTCGAGCCGAACATAAATCCCTGTCCCTGCTGCGAAGCAGCAGCGCGCAGGATCTGTTGTTTTAGTTCTCTCGCCGCGACTATCAACTGGTGAACGGCATTGACGGTGCCGCTGGATCCGGACGGCTGGGCAAGATAGTAGGCGCCATTGTCCGAACTCCGTTCCCGCAAAACCGTATCCTCGTATTTGATGCCGAGTCCGGAAGCGACGGATTGTCGAAAGGCACTCTCGGCATCGACTCCCATATCGCAGCGCGCACCCACAATCGTGACCTTCCCGTCCCTGAGAAACAGACAAGCCTGGGAGGGAAAGATGGACATCGCGCCGGCGCCCCAATGCCACTCGTTGATAGACATGAAACCCAGGCCGTGCATTTTCCCGTTCGCCAGCCTCTTTTTGCCGGGATCGTGCCATTTTCGATCCCAGTCGATGGCCTTTTTGCCCTTTTCAATGACCTCCTTCAGGCTTTGCCTTTGGGGAAAGCCGTTTTCTTTTTGATAATTCGTAACCCAATCCCAGTCGTGGCCGCGACAGCCGTCGTTTTTCAATGCGACTTCAGTCGGGTCCAGATTGCATGCGGCGGCAACAGAATCGAACATCACGTTGTGGGGCACGCAGGAGGCGGCGCCGTGCCGGAAACACGCCTGATGGCCCCGGTTAATGAGCGCCCACACCTGGGTTCCGCGAATGTTCGGGATGGCCGTACACTCGTAGGTCTTATCAATGGCGGGATTTCTCACTCCCGCCATATGCCAGTGATACGCGGTTATCGTACCGTTCTTTTTTGCCCCCACCCTGCAGGTATAGGTGCCGGCTTCGTCGCCGCCGCAGTAGAAGCTGCTTTCGTCATACAGCAGCTTCACCGGCCTCCCGTCCGCTCTTCTGGCCAGAATGGCGGCAATTCGAATAAACAGGGAGGAGTAGGCCAGCCAGGAGATGCCCCCGAACCATGAACCCTGATAGGGGTATCGAACTTTGATTTTGGACCAGTGAGTAAATGCAAGCGACGGACGCCCTCCCCTGGAAGGCACATACTGCCCCGTCAGAACAGGGTTGGAGCTTAAAGTGCCCTGTGGATTTCCCTGGTCGTGCACCCAGAGATCGAGAAATTCTCCCTGCCATTGAGCCACACACACCATGGCTTCGACTCCGGCAGGAGAGTTCATCGCCCGTTTGATCTTGTATTCGATGATTGTATCCGCTTCGGCGAATCCCGCTTCGACGTCGCCGATTTCCCGTTCATCGTACATAACGATATTAGGCTCTTTGGCTCCCCGCGATTGACGCATCACTTCGGGCATAATCTTCGGGGCGTCCGGTTTTGCCGAATCTTCCATATCCAAGACAAAGGGGCGCTCTTCCCACTCTATTCCGATCAGATTCAGCGCCCGGTCGCACAGTTCCTCGCTGTCGGCCACAACGGCGACTCCCATCGGGTGCTGGTAGAAATCGCTGATTCCGGGAAGGGCCAGAATATTATAATAATAGGCGGTATCCGCTCCGTTGCCGTTCTCTTCGGCGATATCCGGATCGTCGTATCTCAGGATATCCCGCACGCCCAAAAGCGCTTCCGCTCGGCTCGTATCCATTTTGACGATTTTTGCATGGGCGTAGGGTGAAGTGAGGATCTTGGCGTAAAGCATCCCGGGCAGTGAAATATCTCTTGTGAAGGCCGCTTTCCCGGACACTCTTGCATGCGCATCCTGTCGCGTAATGCCTTTTTTAACTCTCTCGTGGGATTCCGGTATTTTCCATGTCCATGGTCGAATCGGTTCCGCCATTACCAATCCTCCAAAATACCTATATAGCGACGCTTATCCCGTAATGAGAAAAAACGCTGTCGCCGCAACGCTCCTGTTATGGATCTAAAGTCGAAGGTCCAAGGTCGAAGGTTGAAAGCCGTTAAAAGTCGATTTTTAATGGGCTAATCCTCAGCTCCTGTGAGTATCCTACGGATTTTTGGACGTTTGACGTTCGACTTTGGACCTTTGCCATTTATACATATTCTTATCAGCAAGCAACTATTTTCGAAACGGGCTCCTACTCTCCATTCCCAAAACAATAAAGGGCTTTTTCGGTGCGAATAAAGAGGCACTCCTCCGCTATCAACGGAGTGGCGTATATTCCCTCCTCAAAGTCGTGCGTGTACAGCACACGCCACTCCGGACCGACGGCGATTACGGTTAGGATCCCTGACCGGCTGGCGACATAAACCTTGCCGCCGGCACTCACCGGGGAAGCATAGTAGTTACCCGGGTCCGTCAGACGTTTCATGTCCAGAATCCTGCCGTCCCCGGCCGAGAACCTGGTAACGATGCCGCCGTCCCTGACCGTCCAGAGAATACCCCGATCGAGCAAAGGTGTGGCGACATAGGGAGCGCCGCGGACGCTTTTCCAAATCACGGCACTCCCGATCTGTTCGCCGCCCGCGCCGGACGGTTTTATTGCCAGAACTCCGTTCTGTGAGTGTGCGAATATGTCGGCATAGCGTTCCCATTCCGCCTGAACCAGTTCTCCGTTCTGATCGAGGTCGATAGGGAAAAACCGGTCGTTCATAATTTTGTCGGTCACTTCGTTCCTGGTCAGCCTGCCGTCGTTGTTTGCATCCCTTTTGCGCAGAGCCTCAGTCCACGGTTCCATGCGAATAAGCAGCGAACTGTCGCCGCCCGGTGTCCATGAGCCCATATAAACCAGGTCGCCGGCCGGTACCGGGGTGGGGATGACGATGCGGGCCAGTCCGTGTATCCACCACAGCCGTTTGCCGTCGGACGGATCGTAGCCCGCCAGTTCGCGCGAGCCCGCAACCAGCAGTTCTTTCCGGCCGTCACGCATCCATACGGCGGGTGTCGAATAGCTGCGCGTCGCGTCCGGCCGTTCGCTTTTCCACAGGACCTTGCCGGTTTTGCGGTCCAGCGCCATCAGGAAGCTGTCCACGTCATGGTCCTGTTGGATAACGACTTTATCGTCTATCAGGACAGGCGAACTTGCCGAGCCGTATTCATCCTGAAAAGGCCCCATCCGCTTTTCCCACAGCAGCGTTCCCTGGCGGTCGTAAGAGATCAGGCCGTAACTTCCGAAAAACACATACACCCGTTCGTCATCACACGCCGGTGTGGCCTGGGCCGCGCTGCCCGTATCCCGGCTGTACTCCTCAATGCCGACTGCAGGAGCAATCCTTTTCCAGAGAATGCGCCCGGTATCGGCGGCGAGCGCCAGGGTGGCCAGCTCTTCGTTTTTCGTGTTGTATGTCGTCAAATAAATGCGGCCGCTGCACGCAATCGGCGTGGAGTGCCCGGAGTCGATTGCGGTCCGCCATCGGAGTGCACCGGGGGAATCCAGCCGTTCCGGCAGCGAGCCGGCCTCGATGCTTGCCACACCGCCATCCCGGCGAAAGTAATTGAGGTTGTCTTCTGCAATCAGGACTGCCGTGCCGCCTGAGATAAAAAGCCAGGCGACAGAGAGCAGGAACGCTTTTTGAATGTATGACATAGTTGAACCGGAACGTATTGGCCGAGCTTAATTGCGGAAGACCCGGGGATCAAGCAAAAAGAAGGGGCAATGATATGTCAACAAAGAATAGACAAAACAATTGCTATGAATATGATTGCAGTGATACTCATGTTATATCCCTCAAATTTTGGCCGATATCATCTCCATCACAATTCAGCAGCATAATTTACGTTCATTCGACACAGTAGACTGAAACTACATAACGTCCGTCCAGCTTCAGCCGCGAGATCGCTTCTTTGCAGATTGCCTCGCTCTCGCTCCCGGGCGCGCCTTCGACGGCTGCAGGCGCCTGTCAGGCTTCGTAGACGATGTGTCGGAAGGCGCACTTCTCAACCAGCGTTTAAGGACCTTGATCGCGAACCTGTAGTGACTCGCGGTGTTCGGGCCGAGGTAGGTCGCCAGAGGATTCCTTCCCGTCCAGCCGAAATGACCGGCCTCCAGGAGCTGCTTCGAGGACAGCCTTTCTACGAGCTGTAGAATCCGGCGATATCCGGCCTCAAATTCTCTCCGTACAGTCTCAACACGACGAAGTCGGTGCTTTTCCCAAATCGCGCGATTCAGTCTCGGTATCTCGTTCCACTTGTACCCGGGGGCCGGCATCTCGGGAATAATGCCCTTTGCGCCTTCCTCATACCAGGTTAAAAACAGGCGCTGCCACTCCGCCAGATGAGCCACGAGATCCGCTAGAGTCCATCCGTCACCCCAGACGCCGGATTCCTGCCAGCGTGTCTTTGGAACATTACGGAGCCGCACCAACAGAGCGTCGTGTTCCGTTCGAATGTCTTGCAGGAGGTATTCCTTCGATGGGTATTTCATGCTGCGAACTATTCCTCGAATCGCGCGGTGTAACGTTGCGCATAACCTGAATCCAAAGCTTATAAGGCTTTCGAAAAAGCCACGTTCAATACAGGAAAGGATATTTATGAGAACGCCCCGCTTTGTGTTTCATAGTTAATGCGTTTGTTATGTTCCTGCTCTATAGATCCTCATCATTGTGTGCCGCTATCATCAATAAGATGACATTTATTCTCGAGCACATCCATGAATGTTTGAGAATCTTCAACAGTAAAACCTATTCGCCACCATTTCTTCCTCAATACCATGATAAATATTCTGTCTCTTTTTGACCGATTATCTGGAGGATACCATGTATGAAAGTCACCTGTTCCCCAATACCGGTACGCGCCACTGAGGAGAGTTGGCTTATATGCAGTAATGTTTTCAATATCTGCTAAGTTGACTCGTCTGGACCCAAATGGAAAATAGTATTTTCGAATCAAGATAGAATCATCCCTTACCTCTATAAGTTTATCGCTGTAAAGTACGCTGCTCAAAGTGCCATATCCTCCTTCATGAAACATAACGACCAAGATCACCGACCGCCACTGGCAACGGGCACTCGCCGCGAATCAAGTGTCCGATAAACCTCTGGCTCCCAAAACCGCAGCGCGATGTGGCGGTTCGGTGCATCTGATGGTTAGACCCCTCGTCTCTCATGCAAAAAACTCTCTCTTCCGTGCAGCTCCAAATATCTGTCCGTAAGAAATCTTCCCGAGCCAGCCCTTCCTGTACGGTAAATAAACATCTGCGGCTTCTCCATTCTGATGCTCCGCGCTCACGCAAATCGCATCTGTCTTCTCTGACTGACCGGGAGGGATGGTGCGAACGTCATAGCAAATGGCCGCTGCTCGAATCTTGCCAGCGGCGGCTTGTTGACGAAATCCCTGTGCGAGCAAGTCGATGAGCTGCTGGGATGGTGGCTGCTCGTGGCCGTCGTAAGCAGCGTGGGCCTCAACCTTCCCGTCTGTGCTCATGGCTGAACCGAAGGGGAAAAACTCTCCGTGTTTCGAAAGCATCTGCTGCGCAAATGGAATCAGCGCGTTGAGCAATTGGTCGAGATCCGGATGGGCCATAGGCTTTCCTGTGGTCTAACGCATGCTGCGGATCAGCGGCAAGAAGTGAGTGCGAGCTTGCTCGCGCGAACTGCTGGCCGCTGTATCCGCTTGATGGACGGCGCGGAGCGCCGGACAGAAAGCGGATGGTAATACGCAGCATGCGATGGCACGGACGCTTCGCGCCCGTGCCATCAATAATTATGCAGTCTGGCTAAAACTGCAAAGGCAGCCTGAGAATGTCTGTATAAATATATGCATCCTCAATGGAGTTAATTTCTATTTACTTATTTTGCCTTAATTTATAGGTCTCGTCGGTTTGAGGGCTCCAGGTGTATACAGACTGTATAAGCCGTATAAAACATAATTACGGTGACAGTCACTAAAATTTCTTGATTACTGTGGAAGGAATGGGTTTCCACATTTGACTGATCTTCGAGTATTTTTAGTGGCTGTCACCGTAATTTTTATCCTTTGTATACTCCTGTATAGTCCCTGTTGTGAGCCTTGTAGTTTTCCGTAAGATCGCCCCAGAAATCCAGCGGCAGTTCTCCCAGCTTCGGCTTGCCGTTTTCCTCTTTAAGAGTAATGAACTTCCTCCATTCTGGCGGATCCTGCTCGGGGTAATCTACCCGCTCGAAGTTCAGATGCCTGCAGCTTGCCTTGCGCTCCAGGGAGGCGTGAATGATGAGCTGTGAAAATTTAAGAATGCTCAGATCCTCCAGGCTGCGCAGCAGCTTGTGCGGATCGAGGGCGTAGAGTTTCGGTGCCCAGTTTTCCTCAATGTCGTTGAGCGAGTCCAGTCCCATATCCAGGAGCCTTTCGGTCTTGAATTCGCTGCAGAAGTACTGCATCGTCTTCGCAATGCCGGCGTGCAGCTCTTTCCACTCGATTCCGTTCTTCCGCTTTACGGGAGCATATACGCGGGCCTTCTCCCGTGCAATCTGGTCCCTTGATATTGCCGGCCGGTCGGACTGCAGGGCATAGCGGGCCGCTTTTCTGCCGGCATAC
>CAZPHK010000043.1:7659-11970 GCA_964586015.1 uncultured Acidobacteriota bacterium
AGCTGCGTGACCGCGTGGGGCCGGGGGTGGGCGTGCAGGTGCCGTTTGGCCGAATAGCCGTGGGCGGCGGGGGCAAATGTCTGCTCTCCGGCGGCGTACAATCCATCCACGGTGGTTTTCAGATCCCAGTCAATAACAACGCCGCCCCTGTGATTCATGCTGTCGGGGGAACGGAAATGCGCCGGGCTGGTGCCCTCGATATGATTGAAGTTCATCATCAAGTCCTTCTTCGGATCGTACCCCGCATCTTCATAAACCCTCCGCATGGCGAGAGCTGTCGACTCCTCCCGATATCCCAGGTCCCAGTCGATTTTTCGCTGGCCGTCCGTCATTGCGGGGAAATCGCCCCAAAAGGGCAATTGCACCTCGCCTTTCAGTACGGCATCCCGGGATGCCGACATAAAGTTTATGGCTTTGCCGTTGTCGTCCACCATGGGAACAAGCTCGAAAACGGGATCGTTGCCGCCCGAATCGATCTTGTGCTTGTAGCCGGTTCCCAGGAAAAGCATCCCGGACTTTTCCATCATGGTCACTTCGGCTCCGGCCCTGTAGGCCATCACCGTTCCGTCTCCCGATGCCGCGCGGGACCGGAAGGTGGTGATTCCGGCCAGTTCCGTATTGAAAACCCAGATGGATCCGATGCCGGCCGTGCACAAAATAACCGCCTTGGCCTTGAAAATCATGAATTCGCCCGTTCTGCAGTTCAAACCGGTAGCGCCCGCCACCCTGGCGCCCTGGACGCCTCTTTCGTTCAGCAGGCTGGTGCCCATGATGCGATCGTAAATTTTGACTCCCAGGCGCTCGCACTCTTTTTTCAGTGCGGGCTTGACTGTCGTTCCCCAGAAGCGAAGAGTCGATTTATCCGGCAGATACCTGGACCCTACAATCAGCTTGGTTTCGTCATCCCGGCCCGGGGCGCCTACGTATTCATCATCCGTATCCCGCATCTTTCCGCCCATCTTCTCCATTTCCAGGAATGCGTCATAACCCTCCCAGCATTCTATGTGGTGCCCGATCCCGTTGCTGTATCCGCCCATACTGTCGATAATGCGACGGCACTGCTCATCGGGAGCTATATTCATCAGCGGACAGGTCATGGGATAGTCCCAGTGGTCGCCTCCCGGCCCTCCGGCCCCGCTCCTTATCGTTGCAGCCTTTTCAACCAGCGCAACCCGGACGCCCCTGCTCCTGGCCGCGCTGATGGCCGCCCAGCATCCGGCAATGCCGCCGCCGATTACCAGAACATCCGTTTCAACTTCCCGCTCCTGCTCATAGAGTATGGGGTACGGCCACTCGGGTGTACTCCCTTCCTTTAACATCCATTCATGCCATGAAGTCATCTTTCCAGCCTCCCTTAAGCCCCTTTCCTACCAGCCCGGGCGCGTTCACATACCGTAGTTTCCTGGCCGCTAGCCTCGCTGAATCTGAACAGACAATCACGAGGTGCGGAAGATTTCACCCGTATCCTTTCGTTTGAAGAATCCTCTCTGCTGCAGCGGCCAGTTGAATTTGATGGCGCCCATGCTCAGACGGGGACACTCATTCACGCAACAGCCGCAGTACCAGCATTCATCGGGATGCAGCGTTATCGGCGGTTTGCCTTTTTCGGGATTCGGTATATAAACGTCGATCTGGCAGACATCTACACACGTGTTGCATCCGTTGCAGACTTCGGGGTTCCTGATTACCGGCCTGTTCGGCGTAGCGATATTGGGGAAAATGTACACTTTTTCCTTTTCATTTTCCGCTCCCTCAAGGACGTCGCCGCCTCCTTTAAGGGTGGCCGCGGCGCCGGCGGCTGCACCTGCCTTGAGGAAATCCCTGCGTTTTATTGCCGAACGCTTATTTTCCTTCTTCATAGTTATGATCCTCTTTTTTATCTTGACGGCTCCCTGTGCCGGGAGGACGGAAATTGCTCTCATGCGCCTTCCATTGACGCCATCTGTCTCACGGCCTGCTGTCTTCAGCGGAACACATCCGGTGAAACGAAAACGAAACCTCGGATTCAAAATCCCTAAACTGATTCTGCTCGAAAATCCGATCTGGAAAATGTGATTTATTTATAGCGGCATATATCCCTGGCTAGCAACTGTTTTCTGAGGAAATGCGCGGACTGCCTGTAGGGGCGAACCTTGTGTTCGCCCCTACAAGGTCAATTGGAATCTGATGATTTCTCTACATCGGGCCCGGCTTCCGGCTTCTTTTTTACTTTCCTGTAACCATTCTCACGGAGGTTGTTTTACAATGCGGACCTACCTGTCATATAGACTAATTTCCGGATTTCGAGGAAAGGGGACTGGAATGAAATCAGAACGATTGATTATCGCTTTTGCATTAGCCGTCTCGCTTGCCGTTTTGGGGACGGTCGGTTGCGCTATGTTTACTCACACGCTGGACCGGCAGGGCCTGGTCGATCTCATGCAGCAATATATTGCAGCGCTGCCGACGCATGATCCCAAGGGTTTGCCGTTCGCCGAAAATGTCAAATTTACCGAGAACTCCACGGAGGACGTGGAATTACTGGAGGTCGGACAAGGATTGTGGAAAAACGCGACGGGAGGCCCGACGGAGTTTCAGATTTACGCCGCCGATCCCGAGGCCCAGGCAGCAGCCTGCATCGTGGTTATGAAAGAAGACGAGAAGGACATCATACTCGGAGCGCGCATCAAGCTTGAAGACGGCAAGATCACCGAAGCCGAGCACATGGTGGTTCGAGGCGGCGGAAGGAGCAAGATGCCCTACAGCGAAATGCCTACACTGCAAAAGGCCCGTCCCGGCTTCGCGGAAGACATACCGGAGGCCGAACGGATGACACGGGAGGATCTGCTCAGAATCGGGCTTTCCTACTATGATGCCCTTACTTCGGAAGACGGCACGCGTGCGCCGTTCTCCCCGAAATGTGAACGCCGCGAAAACGGGATGACGACCGCCGGCGGCACTCCGCCCAAACCTAAAGCAAAAACCGATTCCGACAGCCCCATGCCCACCGGAGGATTTGGGGGTGTTCCGAGAGATTGCGAAGGGCAACTCAGCGCAGGCGTTTTCTCGTATATCACGGAAATCAAACCACACATGGTGGTCGCCGACGTGCAGAAAGGAATATCCGTCGGTTTCTCAATGTTCCGTCATGACGGCACCAAACGGCTGCCCCCGGACGCAGAGCCGGGAACCGACAATAAAACGTCATACGGGCAATTCAACCTGGTCGCGGTGCATTTCTACAAAATCAGAAACGGCGAGCTCTATGAAATAGAGGCCCCCGGCATGGTCCTGCCCTACGGCGTCAAATCCCACTGGGAAGCGGAAGAAGTGGTTTATCCGGTACCAAAAGAATAGTACAAGCTGTTGCCATCGGGGTCGGCTCTTACCTGTAGAGTATAAGCCGATCCCGACAGTAACAGAATTCAAAAGCGGACGCGCTGGACCGTCGTTTGTCGCCCCGACGTGACCGCAGAGCATTTTTCTATCTTTTGTAGATTCGCTGAGCGTACCAGTGTCCCCTAAGTCACAGAAACCAATCCGGCACGACTCCGATCACCTCTTCCCCGGCTGACAGCGGCACCTATTTCGTAGTATAAGACAGAATAATTTCGGCGAATCGTCCGCGCGGGAGGTTCACATGGCAGAAAATGATATTCTCGAGAATGTCCTGGACCCGGTGGGCCAACCCTCCGGAATTTTCGGACGCATATCGGATCCTGCTTCAAAAAATAGCGGCGTGGTATTGGATCCCTATCTACAGCCAACCCAGAAGCTGTCCTCGATGGAAGGACAGTTGATGGCCCCGCGTCCGGACACCCTGGATGAGAAAGTTGTCTACCTGGTTGAAACCGGATTCGCAGGGGCCAGGGAGTTCATGGAACAGGTGGCGGAGTGGTTTTCGCGGGAAATGCCTGCCGTGAAAATCGAATCCCGCAGCACGCAGGGAAGCATCTTTATGGATGATCCCGCTTTATGGGCGGAAATCGGAGAGAAGGGCGATGCCGCCATTGTCGGAGTCGGAGGCTGAGACGGCTGCTCGGCGAGTA
The DNA here is from genome assembly GCA_964586015.1 of uncultured Acidobacteriota bacterium. Lineage (GTDB taxonomy): Bacteria > Acidobacteriota > UBA6911 > UBA6911 > UBA6911 > UBA6911. The sequence continues at coordinate 11,688 of CAZPHK010000043.1, forward strand.
TCGCCGAATTCAGCAGAACGCTGGAACATGTTCACGGGATTCCGACATGTGCGGTAGTGACGGCCAAATTCGCGAATTACGTGGCGCGGGATACCGAAAATCACGGGATGCTTCTTCGCTACGCCTACCCGCCCTATCCTGTGGGATGGGTGTCGAAAGAAGTCCTTCGCGCTTATGTCGACGGCAACGACCCCGTAACCGGCAAGCCCCTGATGCAGGAAATGGTTGACGCGCTCATTCATCCCTTAACCGACGGGGAGAAGAATCCCAAAGTGGCTAAAAG
>CAZPHK010000043.1:12070-28633 GCA_964586015.1 uncultured Acidobacteriota bacterium
ACGCGCTCATTCATCCCTTAACCGACGGGGAGAAGAATCCCAAAGTGGCTAAAAGGCCCAGGAGACCGAGGCTGCTGAAAAAAGACACCATCTGGAACTACAAGAGAATGTTCATCGAGAACGGATGGACCGACGGCATGCCGATAGAACTTCCTACCGAGGAAAAAGTGGCGGTCAATGCCGTAATGGCGGGCGCCAGGCCCGAGCACTTCCCCGTGATCCTCGCCCTGGCCGCCGGCCAGGAGCCGTCGATGCCCAGTTCGACCACGTCCTTCGGCAGGATGGTGATCGTGAACGGCCCCATCCGGAAACAGATCGCGATCAACTGCGGGGCCGGGGCTTTCAGCCCCTTTAATTTCGCCAATTCCGTCATCGGGCGGGCGTATACCCTCATGAGCTTCAATTTCGGCAACGCCCGGATCAACGATAACTTCACCGCCTCATTCGGGAACGTCACCAACTACAACAACATGTTCGCCGGCGAAAACGAAGACATCTGCGAAGAGGCATTGCGCGCGCTCGACGTGGAATGGGAGGTGCTGCCTTTTATCGTCGCCCGAAGACCTGGACATGCAGGGCGGTAAAGTTGTTGTCAAAAACGACCCCTCCAAAGGCCTGCCGCTAGCACGGATTGAGGCCTCAGTAAGCAGTTATTCCAACGGATCCGGAATACGGTGTTACCCTTGTGTCCGGAATGGATTCCCCAAAATCTAAAATTTAATCTGTGTCGATTCTAAGAAGGTTGTCCGTTGTAGACAGAGAATCCACGGAAGGCGGCGCCTGTTTTTCCTGTCTGCATGCAGATTTTTGTTTACATTACGATTACATATGTAATATAAAGATTATAAATGTAATCCTACGGAGATTGTTTCATGGCTAAATCAGTAAAAATATCCGAATCGGAATGGCGGGTCTGCAAGGTGCTGTGGCGCAAGTCGCCGCTGACAGCCAACGAAATCGTGGCGCAGCTTGAGGACAGCAGCGACTGGAGTCCGCGCACCATCAAGACGATGCTGAACCGCCTGATCAAAAAAGAGGTGCTGGGCTACGAGAGCATCGGCAGGGAATACCATTATTTTCCCCGTATCAGCGAGGAAGAATGCGTTGCCTCACACACCCGGTCGTTTGTTGAGCGCGTTTTCGGTGGGGAAGCGGGAGCGATGGTAGCGGCTTTTATCAAACAGCAGCGGCTCTCAAAGCGGGAAATCGCCGAACTGAAAGCGATCCTGGAAGAAAAGTCCCCGGATAAATAACCAAATAAACAGTCAACAGGATTTTGCGAGGCGCTTATGTGGGAAAATCTTGGGGAAATATTCAATTGGACGGCGCGGGGATCGCTTTATGCCGTCGGCGTCATTTTCATCATCGTCCTGGTGCAGATTTTGTTGCGCCGGACGCTGTCGGAGCGGTGGAGCTACGCGTTGTGGATGATTCTGCTGGCGCGCCTGGTGATCCCTGTGGGACCGGAATGGGAAATGAGCCTGTGGAATCTGGCGCCGTATAAATTAATGTACCGGATGAAGTCCGACACTACCGCGATGTACCAGGCGCAACTCGCCGGACAAAATCCGGTGTGGGCACAGGCGATGGGAGGCGATATCCCGCCTGCCGCCGGGCAAAGCGTTCCCATTGAGGGAAATACCGGGTCTAATGCTCCATCAAAAGATACGGTTTCGGAAAGCGCTTCCTTCTGGAGCACTCTGTTTTCCTTGCTACCTGCAGTCTGGCTAACCGGTGCGCTGGCTGTGTTATCCGGCATTGTCTTCAGCAATCTGCGGCTATGGCGCTCGTTGCGCGGGTTGCGCTTTGCCACCGATTCCGCGCTGCTGGAACTGTTCGAGGACTGCCGCCAGCGGATGCGGGTGCGAACGACAGTGGGAGTCGTTGTGACCGACCGCGTGAAAAGCCCGCTGCTGTTCGGTTTTTTCCGTCCGCGGGTGCTTGTGCCGGAAAACCTCATTCGGCAGATTCCTGCCGAACAACTGCGCTATATCTTCCTGCATGAACTGGCGCACCTGAAACGCCATGACATCCTCGTCGGCTGGCTGCTCGCGTTCCTGCAGGCCCTGCACTGGTTCAACCCGTTCGTCTGGTGGGCTTTCAGCAGGATGCGTTTCGACCGCGAGCTGGCGTGCGACGCCTCGGTACTGGCGCGGGTTCCGGACGGCGAACGCCGCCACTATGGCGGCACGCTAATCGGCATGCTGGAACGCTTCAGTCACGCGCAGCATCTGCCTGCCGTCGCGGGCATTCTCGAAAACGGAACACAACTTAAAAGGAGATTGACCATGATTTCAAAATTCCGGCCTCCAACACGGTTGGCGGGCATATGGGCGGTTATCCTGATTGTGGTGTTATCCGGCGCGATGCTGACCGAAGCCAGCAGCGACGCCGGCAAGGCAGGCAAAAGTGCCGACGAACTTGCCGTCGAGCAGACGCTTACAGACATGCTTGATGCGATGAACCGGAACGATTTCGATCTCTGGGAGGAGTTCTATGTGCGGGATGACAGCTTTTCGATCTCTGGATTTCTCCGGGAACCTGTCTTGGGCTTTGAAAAATATAAAAATATCCTGAAGCAATTCCGCAATGGCGGCCAGGTCGAGGAAGGTCGTTCCTTTTCAAATATAAAAGTCAGCGTGTCGGGCGACACCGCATGGGCGACATTACGCGACCAGTTCGTACGAAAAATTCAAGACAACAGGGGTATAGAGGTCGATTACCACGACGTATTTACTCTGGTAAAGCGCGATGGACGATGGCTCATCAACAACATCAGCCAGACTGAACAGAACGTGAAATACGTTACACAATACACGATCATTTTCAGCAACGGCCTACGCCTGGAAACCTATCTTCCATCCAGTTTAAGTTCTGCAACCACAGGAGGCTTCGCACTGCAAAAATACATTACTCAGAAAGTGGATCCTGTCTATCCGGAAGTCGCGAGAAAAGCCAGAGTGTCAGGCGAAGTGGTTTTCCTGGTGACGGTTGACAAGGACGGCTTCATCGTCCGGGCCATAAGACGCTTGGGCAATCCAATTCTTGCGGATGCAGCCGCGACGGCCATGCGCCAGTGGAAGGCGGTTCCTGGGTTTGCAGGTTACTATTCGGTTACAATCCCCGTCGAGTTTGTTTTCCATCCGGATGGCTCCGTAGAGACATCGCAAACGCTACCAATGTTAGGCGTTGGTAGCATCAAACAAGATGAAGTGCCGTACAACCCTATAGGATTTCCTAAATCGGAGGATTTCCTGATCGGCAAACCGCCGGACGGACTGGCGGCTCTATCCGAAGAAGCTGGGCCCATTTTTGTCCGGCCGATAGAGATCCCTAGGGATCGCTGAGCACGATGTGTTTATAATTTTAAATAAACTTCGGTGTCCGGAATCAATCGGATTCGTTCCTGGTGATTCCGAGGGCGCGCATGCGTTTGTGGAGGTTGGTCCGCTCGATGCCGAGCGTGCGGGCCGCCGCGGATACATTCCAACCGGACTCCACGAGGGCCTGTTGAATGCATCTCCGTTCCGCCTGCACTCTGGTCTCCTCCAGGCTGGAGGCAGGGGCTCTTTCGGGCGGCATTCGAATCTCCAGAGGTATCGATTCTTTGGTGATAATTCCTGAAGATGTGAGGATCGCCATGCGTTCCACCATATTGCGCAGTTCGCGCACGTTTCCCGGCCATCGGTATCCGCATAATGATTCCCAGACGCCGTCATCGATGGCCCTGGCTTTGAAGTTGTTGCGCCTGCAGAAATCCTGCAGGAAATATTCCGCCAGCGGTCGAACGTCCTCAATGCGCTCGCGCAGCGGAGGTACGCGGATAGGAACGACGCTGAGCCGGTAATACAGATCTTCGCGGAATTTTTTATGTTCGACCAGACTCGGGAGGTCCTGGTTGGTGGCGGCTATAACGCGAACCACGACATGAATCGAATCGCTGCCCCCCACACGCTGGAACTCCCCTTCCTGCAGAACCCGCAGCAGTTTGGCCTGGGATGTCTCGTGCAGGTCTCCCACTTCATCCAGGAAAATGGAACCTCCGTCCGCCAGCTCGAACTTTCCCCGCCTGCGTGACGTCGCCCCCGTAAACGAGCCCTTTTCGTGGCCGAACAATTCGCTTTCCAGCAATTCTACGGGGATTGCCGCACAGTTGACCTTGACGAAGGGACCGGAAGAGAACGGACTCATCCGATGCAGGTAGGCCGCCAGCAGCTCTTTTCCCGTGCCCGACTCCCCGGTCAGCAAAACCCGTGCATCCGAACGCGCGACCTGTTCCGCCTGCTCCACAACATGCCGAAACGCCCGGCTGACTCCTATCATTCTTGTCTCGTCCCCGACAAGCTCGCGAAGCCGGGCATTTTCCTTCTGCAATGCCGCCTGTTCCAGAGCGTTTTTCAGCACGAGGAGCAGTCTGTCGCGTCCGAGCGGTTTTTCCAGGAAGTCAAAAGCGCCCGCCCGGGTCGCCGCAACCGCATCCGAAATGGTACCGTGCCCGCTGATCATTATTACGGGAGCCTGGATGTCCGCGCCGCGCAGTTCCTTCAGAAGATCGATCCCGTTCCCGTCCGGCAGACGCACATCGATCAGGAAGGCATCGGCCCTTGTCCGGAGTATGCGCTGTCGAAACTCTGCAGCCGTGCTGCAGGCCGCTGCGTTATACCCGGCGCCTTCCAGCACCAGTTTCAGGGAAGCGACGACATTGGTTTCATCATCCAGGACCAGTATCTTTTTACCCGGCATTGATCTTTACACCATCAGTCTATTGTTTGCATTTCCGGCAGGCAGTTCAAGGCGGAACCCCGCCCCCCCAATGACGCCTTCGATAACCGAAAGGTCTCCTCCCGCAATCAGGGCGTTTTTCCTGGAAATAGACAGTCCCAATCCCATTCCCTTCTTCTTGAAGGAGATGGATGGTTCGAAAAGGGACCGGCGCGCTTCCTCGCTCAGACCGGGGCCGGAATCGTGCACTTCAACGATTATCGAGTTTTCCTCATTCCTGATTATTGCCAGGACTTTGCCTTCAGGTCCTGCCGCTTCGGCCGCATTCTGCAGCAGGTTCGTCAATATTCCATTTATCTGATCCGGATCGCCCGGCATCGCCTTCAGACTTTTGTCCGGTTCGAACACGTAATCTATTCCGGGATGCTCCACGGCAAGAAACCGGATCCTTTCCTGCAGCATGGCGTTGATATCCAGGGCTTCAGTGCGCGTTTCCGGCTCGGCGGCAAAATCGGAAAACGCGCGCACACGCCGCTCCAGGCTTTCCACTTCCCTGATTACGACTCCGGCTGCATGGTCCAGAAACTGCCTGTCTTCGGTCGTGTGTCTGGCCGCAATTTCTTCCACGGTCAGCCTTATGGGCGTTAAAGAGTTTTTCAGCTCGTGTGCCATTTTGCGAGCCAGTTTCTGCCAGCTCGCAATCTGTGTCAGGTAGACAAGGCGGCTGCGATTTTGCTGAAGATGCCCGGCCGTATGATTGAATGCCTGAATCGCCTGTCCGACTTCATCCTGCCTGTCGGAATACAGCCGGGTTTCGAAATCGCCTCCCGCCAGCCGATGCAGGCCGGTTGTCAGGTCCTGTATAGGACGGCTGATCCGCTTCGCCATATAAAACATGGTGGCCAGAGCCAGGACCCATACCGTCGTGCTCAGGATGAGCAGCGCAAGCATAAAACCTTTCCGCAAATCATACTGTTTCAGGACATCCAGCCGCGATCGTGTCTGCTGCAATTGTTTTTCCAATTTCGTCAGTTTCAGGCCGAGCGGTCTGGAATAAACAAGGACCCCCGTATCCTGTCGGACCATGTATAGTAAAAGACCGCCCTCAGGTCCGGAAAGTTCGAAACGCTCCGGCTCCCCGCTTTCCCGGAATTGCTTCAATGCGGCCTGTGCTTCCGGAAATTCCCCCGGCTCCCATCTGCGGGCTTCTATCCGTCCCGCGACGGATTCCTGCTTCAGGATGTCGCACGACTGACGGTAATACTTGCGGGCGGCTTCTTCCAGCGATCTGGAGAGCGTTTCCAGATCTTCAGTCGCAACATAGCTGAGACTGTGATTCAGCAGGAGCGCATTCACCCAGACGATTGCGGCTGTCGGGATAAGCGTTGCCGCCAGGAATACCAGAATCAGTTTATAGTGTAAACGGCGCACACAACCTCATAGAGACATTTGCCTGAAGAAATCCATTCAACCTGTCACCAAAAGATAAAAGCCTGATTTTTCATCGCATAAGAAAAGGGACAGAGCCATTTTAATATAAAATCATTGGCAATCAGTCCCTGACATCGTTTCTTTCCGGTTGTTTCAGATCGCTCAGCCGCAGCATGCCCGTGGAGGTCTTCCAACTGCGAGGCTCTTCACTTTCCTTGCGGCTCAAATACTTGATAAGCCCTCCTATTGACAGGCCCGGCGCATCCTCAGGCTGATTTCCATTCCCGCTTTCTTCAATAGAACAACCCAACTGTATCATGAAGGATTGTTGTTTTGGGATTACTTCCAGCGGGATGGACATATTGTTCAGGCACCATGCCTCCGCCGAGGCGGCCGAAAGGTGCGATACGGATCGCCCGTCGGGTGGAGAACGGAAAACCGAATACTTTTCCTCCCACAGATCGAAACTGAAAGCGAATCGTTCCCGCGCGTGGTACAGGGGATCGTCAGCCTGCTTCGCGACTACTGTCAAATCAATTACCAGGGTGACCGTTAAACCGTTGTGCAGTTTAGAAAGCGCCCTATCCGTGAGAAAGTGCAACCGATGCGCCGAAACCTTCAGGGAATCTCCATCCATTTCGACCTTCAGCGATCCGGACTGGGCCCACAGGCCGATGCCCGGGATGGCGGCGAGCATAAACAACAGGAACAAATTTCGGTATTGTTTCATGCCCTCCCCCTAAAAGCGCCAGCCGACCATGAAAATCGGCGCGACATTGTGCAGCCTTACGGGGAAGGCCAGTGACAGAAAAAAATCCTCGCCGGAAGCCAGTCCGAATCCCAATCCGTGACGGACCGGACTGTATCGGCCCGGATCCCATACCGTTCCTACATCATAAAAAACATTCAGGATACTGTATTTGTATTCCAGCGATCCATGCGCCATGCGGCTCCCGCCGACGGGCGCAACGTCGAATTTGTTCCAGCCGCGCAGTGTTGTGCTGTTGCCCAGGGAGAATCTTTCGAACAGGGGCGCCGTGCCGCCGATGATGCCCCCTCTGAAGTGCGCTTCGAGGGCGCTCCTGCCTCGGGAAAGCTCGTAATCCGCCGTCCAGAGGTGGCGCGTGTAGACGTAATCACTGTCAAAAATGCGTGTTGCCGTCCGCACTCCATAGGTTGCCGTGACGACCTGGCGATATCCCTCCAGAAAAGAGAGGTCCCTGGAATATCGAATGTTTCCGGTCCCGGCATAAGCAGTTTCCGTATGCAGGGAAGGATACTGATGCTCGAGACGCTGAAAACTGAGACCGGCATCGAATGACAGATCCTTCGAAGGCCGGACCGAAAGCGAAGGCGCGAAGTTCTGGCGGGCGCGATAAAAACCAGGCACGTCCGGTCTTTGCTGCAGCGCGGTCATGGTCGCGTTGTTGAAACTCTGATGATAGCTTTCGAAATCGATCCTGAATCCAAGCCGGTGAGTTCCCAGGCTTTTGTGTTCGAAGCTCGTATAAAATCCGGCATTGCGCTCGAGAAGCCTCTCCGCATCGGTGAGAATGCCGAACGTGAAACCGGCCGGGTATCTGGAAATTTTCATTTCCAAAGCGCCGCTGATACCCTGCTTGGAATGATAAAGCAGAAAAGGAACGTCGAAATCCACGGATTTTTCCTTATGGGCTTCGAAGGTCAGTTTGATGCGGTCCGGCTCTGTGCCCTTGTCCACTTTCACTTCGACCCAAAGCACCGAGGATCTACCCCTCAGTTCCGCGCTTAATTTATTGGCATACTCGTGGGCCGCCCCGGCATTGTACTTTTGTTTTTCAAAACTCTGCGCCTCCTCCCGCAGATCCGTCCTGATCCTGGACTCGTCAATGCCTTTGAACCCGACGTTCTCCACGATGTAGCGTTCGTTAATGTTGACTTCCGTATCTGAATGCGGCGCCTCAGGCTTCTGATGATGTCTGTCCGCCCGAAACACTATTTTCACGCGCATCGGCTCCCGGCCGTCTACCGGCGTGTTGTGAACGCTGATTTCGTACCTGTGCATCAAATCTTTGCCCAGCTTGTCCGCCAGGTCGTTGACCGTTTTTTCATTGTATTTTCTTCCTGCAAGACTCCGGGCTTCGGCCCGCAGGTCTTCGCTGATTTCGCACGCGTCGATGCCTTCAAACTCGATGCTTTCGACAATACAATCGCTTAATTGGAGATCCGGCTTTTGTTCGCCGGCAAGAGAACCTGCGGGCAAAAGCAGCAGTAAAAGAATTGTGAACAGTTTTGTGTTTTTCATGCCTCTGTGAACCGCAACATCTATGCCACGTCGTAATGCATTCATATTAAAGGACATCCGCTATCAGCGACCTGTGCGTCTTCGTCACACCTGTGCGGTTTTGATACACGTTCGCCCGTAACGGCAGCGAATCCTGATAACGTTTGGGTTTTGCCACTATATCAGAATCGAAATGGGCTTGAGGGGTTCATTATTCAATTCAAGTTACGAACATCCGCAGTGAACACAGATAATTCGTACCCCCGATTCGCATCGGAAAAGCAAGACGACCCTTCAAGGACCGTTCACCTTTCCCTTATCATGATTTTCATCTAATCGGCTTTCAGGCGTGAAACAATCCTTCAACTGTCGCATCTAAATAAGTAGAACAAAACGTGCGCTGGGACCCCCGCCCTCCCCGGCCCCTCTGCAATGGTTACCCTGGAGGGAGCTATGCAATTGAGAAAACTCGTGACGACAATATTCATGACGGTTGTAGCGTCCGCCGTGTCAATGCCCGCGTTTGCGGAAACACCCGGCAATCCGGGACAGGGACAAGCTATTGTTACCGTCCTGCCCTCAAAAAACGGGAATGCGCCTGTAAATCTTCCGGAAAGAAATTTGCGGGCTGTGGTGAATGGAAAGGAATCCAGCATAACGGGATGGACGCCGCTTCGCGGGCCGAACGGCGACCTGGAGCTCGTGATACTGATTGACAGCTCGGCACGTTCCGCAATCGGTCTGCAGTTTGAGGATATCAACGAATTTATCAGGGATCTGCCTGCCAATGCTAAGGTTGCCGTCGGTTACCTGAATGCCGGGCGCGCGGTTCTCACCGGTCCCCTCTCGTCCGACCACACCCTGGCTGAGGACGGGCTTCGTATCACCTCCGGCGTGGCGGGATCCAACGGCAGTCTGTACCTCTGCCTGTCGGACATTGCGAAGCACTGGCCTTCCCGGGACCTGCAGGCACGGCGCGAAGTGATCCTGATCAGCGACGGCCTGGACAATTATTTCCCGGGCCTTGATACGCAGAACCCGTATCTGAACGCATCGATTCGAGATTCCATCCGGGCCGGGCTGGTGGTGTACTCCATCTACATGCCCAATCGTGGCCGGGCGGTCAATCCCAGGCATTGGAGTTTTGCAGGCCAGAGCCTCATGGCAAAAGTTACCGAGGCGACGGGAGGATACTCGTATTGGGACGGTTCCGACAGAAATCCGGTTTCCTTCCGTCCCTATCTTGACGACATTGCACAACGGCTTCAGAATCAGTATCGACTCCGGTTTCAATCCCGCTGGACGGGCAAACCCGAAATTCAGAGCATGCGCCTGAAGGTCGTCGGCGCGAAGGCGGAGGTTATTGCGCCGGAGCGTGTCCGTGTCTCGTATCCAATTGCGGAGTAAAGGCGGTCCCTGACGACCGTCCGGACCGACCCGGGATTTTCCGGGCTGGTTCCGCTTCGCCTTTAACCCTCAATGTGCTGCATGCCATCCATGGCCAATGCCGTTAAAGATCCTGGGCTTACGCACCTATGGATGAGAATTCCGCAATGGGCGGGATTTGCAAGCAGCTCTTTTAATCCGGGTTAAAGTTCCGCACAAACGACTTTTACGAATTTCCCGTTCTCCAGATGATAATGAATGAACTGCGGAATCACGGCTGCCTGTCCGACAGCAAGCGGCTTGAGCTTCGGATAGTCCGAGGCAGCCACTGTCTCGGGCGATAATTCCTTCACTCCCTCAATACGCACTCTGACTTCAAGCGCGATAGTATGTTCATCAGAAACAAAACGGTCCACGATCACACTTTCTTTAATATAGGCATGAAGGAAGTCATAGAACTTCCTTACTGATTCCCGGGTTTTAAGCGAACCGCCGACATGTATCATTTCGAATTCGTCGGCGAAGTAATCAAGAAATCCCTCATAATCCCTGCTGTTGAATTTTTCCAGGTAAACATCAAATTCTTCACGGGTCATAAATGCCTCTCTGTTCCAAAATATTCCTGTTCCGAAAATAAAGCTATGCCTGGATTTGCGCACGTAGGGGCGAACCTTGTGTTCGCCCTTGCCTCTTCTCCCAACAGCCATGCAAATAGATCAAGGGCGAACACAAGGTTCGCCCCTACGCGCGCCGAAAGACGCATGTAAGACTGTCTCAAAATAATTTATTGCATCCCCTATATGGCGCGACCGATACGGGAACCATCCCCTATTGCATCTATTATCAGAGCAGAGTTTCCACAGTCGCCTATCTGATAGATTTCAGGGGCTGTCCCCTTCAGGCTTTTGACGAACTCAGTGTCCGGCAGCATGGGCAAAGCAGGCACTATGGCATCTGCCGCCAGGATCTTCTTCTCTCCTTCTCTGGTAGTGATCGTCAGCCCTTTATCCGTTATCTCCTCATACTTGACGCCGGACAACAGGGGCACTCCCTTTTGCTCCAGCCACCAAAACAGGCGCATCTTATAAAACTCAACCAGCCCATCCCCCATGTTCTCAGCGGTGTCCACGACTGTGACTTTTCTACCGCGCTTAACCAGAAACGCGGTAAGCTGGAGGGCCTGTATGGCGCCACCGATAATGACGATATTTTTACCGATGGGCATCCAGAATTTCGTGGCCCATGACAGCAGCCTGGGACCTGCGAACCTCAAATAAGTTTTGAGCCGCCGGTTCAGATCGGCCGCCCTTACCACCTTGCCCGAATCGATTCCGGGTATTTCCGGAACGGAATACAGCCCTCCCGTCGCCAGTATGAGCACCTCCGGCCGAACCTGCTCCACCAGCGCCTTATTAACCTCTTTGCCAAGATTGATCTTGACGCCCAGCCTGGTGATTTGGGTGTTGAGATAGCGAACCAGGGCCGGAAGGTCTTCAATTTCAAGCCCCTTGACCGTGGCAGCTACGGGTACGGAGCCTCCCAGTTGATGTTCTTTCTCATACAGCGCCACTTCATGTCCCCTTAAAGCCGCTACCCTTGCCGCCTCCATTCCCGCCGGTCCTCCGCCGACTACCATAACCTTTTTCTTCTTAACCGCCGGTTTGATTTCGTATTCCCGCTCTCTTGTCAGGGAAGCATTGACGCGGCAGCATGATCTCCCCGGGACAGGGTGCGAATGTATTCTGTCGAGGCAGGAGAGGCAGCGTGTGCACGGGGCAATATCCTCCAGTCTTCCCGCTGCAACCTTGTTGGGGAGTTCCGGGTCCGCCAACAGGCGACGGGTCATGCCGATAAAATCCGCATTACCCTGTCGCAGGATTTTCTCTCCCAGTTCGGCATGGATGCCGCCGGTGGCAATCACCGGTATGGAAACCGCCTTTTTGACTGATGCGACCAGAGGCACCCAGAATCCGGCCCCGCTTTGGCTTCCATCAAGTCCTTCCGGCAAGGGAACCGGCACCTCCGGATAGCAGACCGTATCGGGCCAGTTCATTAATTTATAGATTGGACCTAAACCATCGGCTTTGGGATGAAGATTATCGGCGCCGGCAGCTTCGAAGATTCGCCCGAATTCCCGGCCCTCCGAGGGAGTTATGCCGTCGTCTATCCCGTATTCGGCGGCATTATAATGGACGCCGATCGGAAAGTCCTTCCCCAGGCGTTTCTTCATTTCCTGCAGGATTTCAACAATAAACCGGGACCGGTTTTCCAGGCTTTGAGGGCCGTATTGGTCGGAGCGTTTATTCCAGTGACGCGACATAAAAGTATTGCCCAGGTGCTGCGTAGCGCAATGTACCTCCAGATGGTCGACCCCGGCCTGCTTGAAACGCTCCGCCGCACTAACGAACTTTTCCTGAATTTCTTCAATATCGGCAACGGTTGCCTCAACGGTTTCGTCACCCCAGTGTTTTTCATATATCTCCACTCTCATCACCGAAGCAGCGATTGGCGGGCGCCCGGAAAACGACGCGGGGCACCAGGGTCCGGCATGCATCATCTGCACCGATAACCTGCAGTCATGTTTGTGGACGGCATCCACCAATTTGCTGAAGCCCGGAATGTATTCGTCGGCGTCAATACGCAACCCATCGGGCATCCTTGCACCTAAAGGATAATCAAGGTAGGCGTCCCAGAGAATAACCATCCCCGCGCCGCCCCTGGCCACTGCTTCCACGTAGTCGATGGTTCTCCGGTTCATGTGGGCATCATGGGGGTCATGGGTATTCATTTCCGCGGCAGTCTTTATGATTCGGTTCTTAAGCCGCATCTTCCCTATATTAAAAGGTGAAAGTAGCATTTCAAACTGCGCCTTCCCGCCCATTATCACTCCTTTGTTTTCGTTCTGTTCCCAACACTATTTTGTAATAAAAAAATCCTGGACACCCATATTTTTTTAATAATTTTGTCACATTCCAGAAACCCGCCATTAGATGTTATAAATGAGGTGAATGTCGGCACTGCCGCGAAGAAATTTTGTCCCGGAAGGGAAATCGGCGTCTATGACTGCACAACACGTTTGCGTCCGCCGTGCTTTCCTATACGGTTTCGACAAATTTCAATAAAAAGCCGGGAGGGATCATGGCCAAACTGAGTTCAGGTTTGCTGATGTTCAGAAGAATCAACTCCGGGCTGGAAGTGTTTCTTGTGCATCCCGGCGGCCCCCTCTGGAAAAAGAAGGACTCCGGTGCGTGGTCTCTGCCCAAAGGAGAATATACCGAAGAGGAGGACCCTTTTCTTGCAGCCAAGCGCGAATTTGAAGAAGAGACGGGTTTTACGCCGGACGGAAAGTTTTTGTCAATCGGCAAAATAAAACAACCGGGCGGGAAAATTGTTACAGCGTGGGCTTTTGAGGGCGATCTTGATCCGGCGCGCATCAAAAGCAATTTGTTTTCAATGGAATGGCCGCCTGTATCAGGTAATTTTCAGGAATTTCCAGAAGTGGATCGCGGCGGTTGGTTTCCGCTCGATACGGCAAGGAGAAAAATATTAAAAGGACAGACCGGGTTCCTCGATCGGCTGCTGGAAATATTGAAACAGATCTAAGGGGCTGCGCAAAAATAAATTTTTGGGTCTTCCGGTAGAGTCGACGACTGGCGCGGTGGTCGTAAGCCCTGGGGAGTAGCAGTTGGCCGACAGCTTTCGCCCATTGCCGGTGCCTCAATCCAAGCCATAAATCCGTTTCCAGTCGCCGCTCATCGCACCGGACGTGCGGATTTGCCGCATCCGGCGCTCGGACAAAGTAACATGCCTTCGCTCACAGGACACTGTGTGGTCGCACAGACAGGTTTTCCAAGCCCATGACGGAGTACAGATGCTCGTCGGGGAAGCGTGTGAAGCCCCGGCCCGATCCTTTATGCTTCCAACACAGCCACTTGCGTAGCCGATACTTGACGTGCCGGTCCACCACCCGGTAGGCAGGATTGACGGTTCCCAACGAAAAATAGTTGGCCCAACCTCGCAGAAGCCGGATGAGGCCGTCCACTCGCTCATCGGGATCCTTCAGCAGCCATCGGCGGCTTGTCCGTTCACTGGTTGCCCGGCACACCGTTCGGATGCTTTTCGTCGATGGGCGTACGCCTATGTAGGCCCGTCCCGTTCGCGGTGAATAGCAGCGTCCGTAGGTGTAGCCCAGAAAGTCAAAATGCTCCTCCGGTATCCGACATCGATGAGTCTTCTCCTCGTTGATCGTCAGCTTCAGTCGCTCCATCAGCGCTTGCATCGCGGTCATGGCCACATCAGCCGTACCGCGACAGCAGATGACGAAATCGTCGGCGAAATTGACGATATGGGCTCGGAGACGTGCCTCCAGCCCCAACGTTTTCCACCCCAGTACGAGACGACGCATGTACAAGTTACTCAGCAGGGGAGATATTGGCGCACCCTGAGGAATACCGCGCCTGCGGTCCTTGGCCTCCGTCGTGCGCCTCCTACCGCCTTGCCCGTCGTCTTCATCGACCGCAACCACCAGCCATCGCTTGATGAGTGCCAGCATGTGCCGATCACTGATCCGGCGCGCCAGGCTTCGCATCAACTCGGAAAAGGACCTTGCCAGCCACAACAAGCTTGGGGCATCCCGGGAAGGATTCGCATTGGAGACAGCTGTACGCTCCATCGGGAAGCGGAATGAAGAACCGGCTTTCTGGGCCACGCATCCCGGAACCGAGGCGGACCTGTTCCGGCAGGAGAACGGAAAGAACCGGGTGATTGAAATAAAATATCGCGATGCCCCGCGCATCACCCCTTCAATATCAAATGCCGTAAAAGACCTCGAGCTTTCTCATATGTGGAATCTTTATCCGGGGGACCGCGCCTACTCGCTTGGAACCGATATCAGCACTCTACCTTTGAGGAGAGTAACGAGTTCCTGGAAATACGAATGAAGTTAAAGGATGCAAATGGATTATTTTAAGGAAGCAATCGGGCAATCCTTCTCAGAAAGGAGGGCTCAGGCGTTCCGCAGAGCGATTGCTGGAGAAAGACCGTTCGGAAAATAGTAGAATCCCATATACTGTCTGCAACCAATCCCGAGAAGGAGAGAAGGCCATGCCGTCGTCGAAAATAAGTTATACAGCCCTGACGCATAGGGTGGTACGGGAATCACGCGAGCCGTTGTCCTTTGCTGAAATCATGCAGCGAGTCAATGCCATCGCACCCATCACAACCAGGAATCCGAAAGGAACGATTCGCGGCGCAATCAGCCGAAGCTATCTGATCGTGAACGTCGGCAATGGACGCTATGGATGGAAGCTCCGCATCGTCAATGATTCTGTGCTTCGTCTCACCCTGTCGGAATCGGATTGCCGGGGCGAGGTGATTGAATACACCGGAGAGCTGTGCGACGCGCTCTATCCCGCTTTTTTCGCCGGACGGGAATATAACGACCGCGGGCCGGTCCACATGAAATTGCCGGATGGCAAAACCACGCGCCTCCCGTTCGACCATTTGCACGAGACGCACTGGGGGACTCGCGCTACACCGGAATTCCGGGAATGGTTTGAATCGCTGCACGCCAAACAGGGCGACGCGCTGATCGTTCGAGTGATTGACGGCGAAGCTCGCTTGTACGCCATCGAGTTTCAGACACGCGCGGCGCGCGATGAGGCGGCGATTGCCGCACGCAACCGGCAAATCGTCCAGGCCGCGCTCGAGCGCTTTCGCAGCTCTTCAACGGGCGTCTCTGACTGGGAAATGAGTTCGCATTTGCTCGCAATAGGACTGTACAGAAATCCTATACCCCCCGACCCGTTAAGGGAGATCTGGACGCGCGATTTGTGGGAACCGGAACTGGCGAGAAAGCCCATGCGCGGCGGCTGGGTATATGCCGGACTTGACGATTCAGAGCTGATGATCGGGAGTTTGATGCAGCAATTGCGCGATCAGGCACCCCTATCGAAAAGGAAGCGCAAGTCGCCGTCCATCGCCGGAATTACCGCACCCGCTTCGATCTATCGACTCAAGGTGACGCTGCGTGACAGTCATCCTGCGATTTGGCGCCGGATTCAGGTCGCCGATACGATTCTGCTGCCTCATTTGCACGGCGTCCTGCAACTGGCGATGGGTTGGACGAACTCGCATCTGCATTTATTCCAGGTCGGCAAACGAGTTTTTGCCGAGCCGTCGCCGGATGATGACTTTCCTGTCACGGACTACCGCTCCGTACCGTTGAATCAAATTGCGCCGGCGGTAGCGGACCGTCTCGTCTACCTCTACGATTTCGGCGACAGTTGGGAGCACGACATCGTCGTCGAGGAGATTCTGCCGGCCGAAAAAGGAGTGCGCCACCCGCTCTGTTTGGACGGTCAACACGCCTGTCCTCCGGAGGATGTCGGCGGGGTGTGGGGCTATGCTGATTTTTTAAAGACAATTCGAAACCCTCGACATCCGGAACGCGCCGAAATGCTGGCGTGGGCGGGCGGCGCATTCGCCCCCGACAAGTTCGATTTGCCGGGCATCAATGGAATGTTGAAAATTTTCCAATCGTCTCTTGAACGCCAGGCGCAAACCAAATAAGCGAACAACAGAGCGGGCGTACGTCGCGCGCCGGCTTGATATACCTTTCACCGCTTTCGCTTTTTACTGCGTTTCCCTCTTTTGCGCTTCTTCGACGACTGTCCGGTTGTCGATACGGGGACTGCTTCACGATCTTTTTGCGACGGGGATTCGGTTGGCTTTTCCGGCTCGTGATCCGCCGGCGGCGGGAT
>CAZPHK010000044.1:0-28499 GCA_964586015.1 uncultured Acidobacteriota bacterium
ACCGGCAGGTCCCTATGGCATGTTTTGACGTATTTAACGATTTGAA
Organism: uncultured Acidobacteriota bacterium; assembly: GCA_964586015.1. GTDB lineage: Bacteria > Acidobacteriota > UBA6911 > UBA6911 > UBA6911 > UBA6911. The sequence continues at coordinate 47 of CAZPHK010000044.1, forward strand.
TAAGGGTTAGCTTCTTTTATTCTTGTTTCAAAAGGAGAATCAGGTTTTCGATTGCCCTGCAGCGATGGCTGTATTTGTTTTTTCCCTCATGGGTTAATTCCGCGAACGTCCTGTCCAGTTCGGGGAGCAGGAAAACCGGGTCGTATCCGAATCCGTTCGCTCCACGGGGAGTACGGGTGATGACTCCCCGGCACTCCCCGCCGGCCTCAAGGAGCAGGGTTCCTTCCCGGGCTAGTGCCAGGGCACAGAAAAAGCGCGCCTCACGGTTTTTGTCTTCGTGCGCGAGTTCTTTAAGCAGCTTCCGGTAGCGGTCTTCATCCGAAGCATCGGGGCCGGCATAGCGGGCGGAATATACTCCCGGCCTGCCGTCCAGGATCATTACCTCCAGGCCCGAATCGTCGGCCAGCACCGGCAAGGGGGTCAAATGAGAGTATCCGAGCGCCTTGATGCGCGCGTTTTCCGCAAAGGTAGCGCCCGATTCCTCAATATCGCGATCGATACCGGCGTCCTTCAGGTTCAGCACGCGGTTGTTCAAGGGCGCAAGCAGGGTCTGGAATTCCCGGAGCTTCCCCTCGTTGCGGGTTGCCAGGACGATCGTCTGGAATTTATTTTCAGCCATGATTCTTAAATGGTGCCATCCGGGTTGACAGCATTGATTTCTTTTTCATTATTCCTGGAGCAGTGGGAAGAGAGTTCTCATGTCCGTACGGGACGCAAGGATCGACTTCTGCCTCTGGATGAGCTGCCGGATGCCCGCGGCAGCCAGCTGCTGGAGTTCACTGAGTTGTTCGGAAGAAAAGGGTGTTTTCTCCGCCGTCCCCTGCAGCTCGACATAGCGGCCCCGGCCGGTCATAACGCAATTCATGTCCACCTCGGCGCCCGAATCCTCCTGATAATCGAGGTCCAGGCACGACTTGCCGTCAATTATTCCAACGCTCGTGGCGGCGACAAAATCGATCATGGGGGAGACTGGGAGCAGTTTCCGTTCCATTAGTTTTACCACCGCCAGCGACAGGGCGAGGAATCCTCCGGTAATCGAAGCCGTGCGCGTTCCCCCGTCGGCCTGGAGAACATCGCAGTCAATGAGAAATGTCCGGGTGCCCAAAAGCGAAAGATTGACCACGGAACGCAGGGAACGCCCGATAAGGCGCTGAATTTCTACGGTGCGGCCGGACTGTTTGCCCCGGGACGCTTCCCTCGCCGTCCGCGTGGAAGTGGAGCCCGGGAGCATGCCGTATTCGGCCGTGATCCATCCCTGGTTCTTGTTGAAAAGAAACGGGGGAACCCTGTCTTCGACGGAGCATGTACACAGTACCCTCGTGTCTCCGACGGCTATGTGAACCGAGCCCGCTGCGTGTTTCGTGTAATCCGGCTCCAGGTGAACTTCCCGCATTGCGTCGGGATTGCGGCCGCTGGGTCTCATCGATACTCCTCTCTGTTTCTTTTATTAGAAAACCCATATTCTACCAGCGATTCCGGGGGAATGGAAATTTCCGGTTCATTTCCCTTCGGGTCCCTATCCCGGTTGAATTTATCGGGCGATTCCAATAGCATACATTGTATGAGATACAGCATGATGTTCGGAGGGCCCGCCACGTGGGCCGTCAAGAGAATTATTATCGCCAATATAGTCGTATTCGCCCTGCAGAAGCTTACGGACCTTCTTAAGATCGGAGTCGTCAAAATCTATGCCGGCCAATATACGATGAAAGAGCCTGTTCTCGAGTATTTTTTCGGATTGAATCCCGATCTGGTTACCCACAAGTTCATGATCTGGCAGTTTGCAAGCTATATGTTCCTCCATGGGGGCATTTTTCATATTCTGATAAATATGTTTATGCTCTATATGTTCGGAAACGAGCTGGAGCGGCTCTGGGGAACCGGGCGTTTTATGCGGTATTATTTTATCACCGGCATCGGAGCCGGCATCTGTTCCTGGATTATCGGAATAAACAATCCCGCGATAACCATTGGTGCATCGGGCGCCATATACGGCATCCTTCTGGCCTATGGAGTCACATATCCCAACCGGGTCGTTTACCTGAATTTTCTGTTTCCCGTTAAGGTAAAGTGGATGGTGCTGATTTTGGGGGCGATAGCGTTCTATTCGTCGCTCGGAGGATCGAATTCGGGCATTGCGCACATTGCCCACCTGGGAGGCATGGTGGTCGGTTACGTATATCTTCGAGGGAAAAACTGGCGTAGCTTATACAAGCAATTTGAAGCCCGGAGGCAGCACGACAAACTGAAAAAGCAATTTGAAGTCTATTACGGGGATGTCCGGCGCAAGATCGAAGAGGATAAAAAGAAAAAAGGCCCGACCATTCACTGAAAAAACCGTTTCCCGTTGCATGTTTCTCTTTTCAGAGGCTTTAACCCGACCCGGATTTTCTTGTCCCATTAACTGCGGCTTTCGGTAATGTCGGCAAGTTTTCAGGTCGGCAAGTTTTCAGCTTCTGTTCACAGGTTACATGTTTCCGGTTCTCGAAGGGCCTTCAACCTGTTATTTTCAAGTTCTGCTTATTTTCCGAATCTTCCCACGCCATGAACCTCAGACCTCAAACCTGGAACTTGTTAACATAACTTGGAAACCTGTAAACCTGAAGACCTGTAAACCGTTTAAAATCTGGAGAGTTGCGGGATGTTTTATCCGGTTTCGCCCTGGCCGAATCGAAGATTCGGCTGAGTACGCCGAAGGATGGGTTAACCTGTGGATTAAATACTAGGTAACAACCCCAATATCATGCGTAATGTATATCAAAATTGTCTCTTATTGAGATTCAATTTCTGTTTGGTCCTTAACAAGGGAGGGATCGTATCGCTTATGAAGAAAATTATTTTAGTATTGGGAGCGGTTTTTCTTCTGGGACTGTGTGCTTCCGTTTTAGCCGCCGGTATCGACGGCACGTGGGAGTCGGAACGGGCCGGAAGGGATGGGCAGCCGATGAAAACCACGTATGAATTCCAGTCAAACGGATCGGAATTAACGGGGAAAATCATCAGCTCCAGAGGGGAAACTCCCATCACCGACGGCAAGGTCGACGGCGACAACATATCTTTCACCGTCGTGCGCAGCTTCGGCGGAAATGAGATGAAGATGCTTTACAAGGGTAAAGTCGCCGGAGATGAACTTACGTTGACCATGGAATTCGAGGGCGGCTTCCCCGGCGGCGGCATGGGTGGACCTCCCGGCGGCGGTGCTGGTGGCCCCGGTGGCGGCATGGGCGGACCTCCGGGCGGCGGCCAGGGCGGCGGTGGACCCCGTGGTCCCGGGGAAATTGTTGCCAAGAGAGTGAAGTAACGAAGCATCTCATAACGGCATACAGCAGAAACGCAGAGTTCGCAGAGATATAGAGAAATATTTTGTTTATTCCTCTCTGCGATCCTCTGCGCTCTCTGGAAACAGACGGAATAATTTTAAGTAAATTTACTGGATGCGTGGTTTGTAGGGGTTTCCTCATATAGCGGTATAGATGGAGCGGTCTTATGAGAAAACTGATTGCGGTCTTTATTCTATCTTCAATCCTTTGCTCCGCCGGGATTTACATAAGCTGTGCGGAAGAGCCTCCCGCAGGCGGTCCCGACGCACTCGACGCCAGAGTCCGGCAATTCATGCAGGATCATTGGGGGACGTGGCACGATTTGAATGTTCCCGAAGCGGACGGGCAGGCCCTGCACGATATCATTCTTAAAAACGGATATAAGGATGCCCTGGAAATAGGTACCTCCACCGGTTATTCGACACTATGGATCGCCTGGGCGCTTTCAAAGACCGGCGGGAAAGTCATTACCGTAGAGATCGATAAACGGCGGCACGAAGAGGCGCTCACCCACTTCCGTGAAGCGGGTCTGGATAAGTTTATCGACGCCAGGCTCGGCGACGCGCATACAATTGTTCCTGCCCTTGAAGGCCCTTTCGACTTCGTCTTCTGCGACGCCGACAAGGACTGGTACAACAATTATCTTTCCGCAACGATAGATAAACTCAAGGTCGGCGGATGTTTCGCTGCGCATAATGTGTCCGACGGATCCCGATGGGGATTCGGAGGGCGCGGCGGAAGACGCGGCGGTTTCGGCGGCAGAGGCAGTGGTTTCTTTGAATTCGCCAAAAGCTTTTCCAACCTGGATACCTCTATACTGGACATCAGTGGTTCGGCCGGAATGTCGGTCAGCTATAAGAGGGCGGAGAAATAGGGGCTGGAAAATCGTCTTGGACAAGATTGTCCTATCTGCGGGTAAAGCTGACTTTAAACGTTAGAACGTTGAACGTCCAACGTTTAAACGTTAAAAACCTTACTTAATATCACAAGCCCGGCCGGGAGGCCGGGCTCATTTTCTTCAGGCTATTCGAAAATCATAAAAAACGCTATCAGGGCGAACACAAGGTTCGCCCCTGCCCTCAAAAAATCACTCTCTCATCAGAACCCGAATCCCAATCATCGTGCTGCAGACTGCCGACCGCCGACTGCGGACTAACCCAGGGTTCGCCCCTACTTCTTATTCGGCCAGACGCCGTTTGAAGGCCGGTTCATCCAGGCTGTCTTTGACGGATGCCAGCTGGTAATCAATTGGCCGGGTGGATTCAGAAGATCCGAGCGGTACGACGTTGCCCACGATGCGGGCTCTTTCCCGGGAACTGACGCCATCGATATTTTCATTCCCTGTCTGATTGAATCCTGTCGCTATGACCGTTACTTTCAGCCCGTCTCCCATTTTCTCGTCGTAAACGGCGCCGAAAATTGTGTTCTCGGCACCGGCGACCTCCTCGATAATTTTCGCGGCGGAGTAGACCTCCTGAAGCCGCAGGCTTTCCCTGGTAGCCGTGATATTTATCAGGACGCCCATGGCATCGCGAATGGAGGTTTCTTCCAGCAGCGGGCTGGAGATGGCCCTCTGGGCGGCTTCAACAGCGCGGTTTTCTCCTTCGGCGAGCCCCGTTCCCATGAGCGCGAGACCTTTTCCGGACATAATGGTCTTTACGTCGGCGAAGTCGACATTTACGATGCCGGGTAGAGTAATAATGTCCGAAATTCCCTGAACCGCCTGGCAAAGAACATCGTCGGCGTAACGGAAGGAATCCTCCAGAAGGGCATCGGATCCCATTGCGGCAAGAAGTTTTTCATTGGGGATCGTAATCAGGGTGTCCACAACCTCCTTGAGTTCCCTGAGCCCTTCCTCGGCATGCATCGTTCTTTTTTTCCCTTCGAAAAGAAAGGGTTTGGTGACGACTCCTACGGTGAGAGCTCCCAGCTCGGTTGCCAGGCTGGCCACAATCGGAGCGGCGCCGGTCCCGGTCCCGCCTCCCATTCCCGCGGTGATGAAAACCATGTCGGAGCCGTCGAGAAGCTCGATGATCCTTTCGGTATCTTCCAGAGCCGCCTGCCTGCCCCTTTCGGGAATGGCGCCGCAACCGAGACCGTTTGTGAGTTTGGATCCGATCTGCAGCTTATAGGATGCGATGGAGTTCCGCAGCGCCTGGATGTCCGTATTGGCGGCAATGAACTCCACGCCGCCGATTTTGGCCTGGATCATCCGATTGACCGCGTTTCCCCCGGCTCCGCCGATTCCGATTACTTTAATCCTCGCTCCCTGATGCTTGTCCTCATCGAATCCGAACGTTAACGATTCCTCTTCAAACTGAAGCTTTTCTGTTTGCATGGAAACCTCCTAATTCCCTACCCATGATAAGATCCTGTTAAAAAACCAATGATTATTGCTGGACCTGTTCAGGCTCTTTTTCGAGAGCCCCGTTTCTTCCGCTGCGAATTTCGCCAGCCCTATCGCAGTCGCATAAACCGGATGTGAAAGATCGTGCGTCAGTCCCTGCACTCCCAGCGGAATGCCCTGACGGACGGGCATTCCCAGGATTTCTTCCGTCAGTTCCCACATGCCGTCCAACACGCTTCCTCCTCCAGTGAGGACGACACCGGCTATAAGCCGCTCATTTTCCCTTGCTCTCCATATCTGTTCCTTTACCAGCTCCAATAACTCCGTACCCCTGGCCCGAAGGATTTCACACACCAGTTTCCTTGAAACCGGGTGATCCGCATGCGTTCCTATCCCGGGAACCTGGATGGATTCATCTTCGGCGATCCTGTCCGTCAGGACGGTCCCGTAATCTTTCTTTATGCGCTCCGCATCTTCCATCGATGTTTGCAGCCCTATGGCAAGATCCCGTGTGAAGTGAGCGCCGCCGACCGGCAATACGGAGGTGAATTGCACGGCATCCCGCATAAAAACGGCGATATCGGTGGTTCCCCCGCCGATATCGATGACAACCGTACCCAGTTCTCTTTCATCCCGGGTAAGGACCGCCTCGGCGCTGGCCAGTTGCTGCAGATAGACTTTTTCCACGCGCATTTGAGCCCGGTTCACGGCGTTGATCAGGTTTTGATTCAGAGCGCTTTCACATGTTACGACATGAATATTTACGTCGAGCCTCGAACCAGTCAGCCCGACCGGATTCAGAATTCCTCCATGATCGTCCAGGAAAAATTCCTGGGGCAGGACGTGGATGATCTCACGATCGGGTGCGATAGAAACGGATTTGGCTGCCTGAATCACCTGCGCCATGTCATTGGCGGTAACTTCCTGGTTGTTCCCCTCGATCGTGACGGCGCCGTGCGAATTAAAGCTTTCAAAGTGGTCGCCGGCTGCTCCGACAACAGCCCGCTCCACTGATATGTTGGCGGCCGCTTCCGCTTCTTCGGCGGCTTTTCTGATGGATGCCCCGGCCTGCTCCAGATCGATGACGATCCCTTTTTTGAGACCGCTGGAGTTTGCATATCCCGTGCCCAGCAATTCCAGGCTGCCGTCTGCATAGGCACGCGCGATCATCATACAAATCTTGGTTGTTCCTACGTCCAATCCGCATACAATTCGGTTTTTCTTTCTCACCTATGACTCCCGGCCCGCAATCACGCTGCGGTAAACGGCGTTCGTTTTCACCTGCGGGAAGAGCGGACTCAATCGTTGCATCTGATAAACCTCTTCATTTTCCCGGTGAACCCGACACATTGCTGATCCCGCGAAAGATGATTTGATTGTCGAATCTCAGGTCCACAACGGGAATATTCATATTCTGATTCTTGAACTTCTGGTACTCGTCGCTGTTGAGGAGAGCTCGAAAGCGATTCAGGTAATCCTCTTTGCCGAGATAAATTTCGGCCGTGCTGTCCACAAGCATGATTTTCAGGTTGTTGCGGTCCGAAATATCGACTTCCGAAATTTTTTGCACGTAAGCCGGGGATCCCGATCCGATCTCCGAAAGCATGTCGAGGGCGTGATGAATACGCGCCGTGTTTTCCTCCTGGTACTGGCGGTAGCTTTCCGCATTTTTACCGACAATTCCCTTGAAGACCGGAACATCCAGTCTGCCGTATCGCGGTGCGTATGAATCGAGCAGAATGCCGTCCTCATCCGCGATCATCAGCTGCCCGTTCATTTCAAGAACAACGCTGGGGATGCGTTCTCTAACGTAAAGGACCAGACCGGACGGCAGCACCCGCCGGATTTCCACGCGCCGGATCCACTTTTCCCGCTCCAGTTCTTTTTGTAACAGGCCGAGGTCGACTTTCAGGATATTGCCGGGAACATTTTTCCGTACTGTCTGCTCCAATTTGGCGGGATCCGTCTCTTTGCAGCCGTGAATTGCAACTTCGTTGAGGAAAAATTTCTCCGAATTGTAAACACAGACGCTAATATAGAGAACGGAGGCCGCAATCAGAAGACCTCCCCCCAGCTTTCCCAGTCCCTTGATTGCCGAAAGGATGCGCCGGCTTGAAAAACGGTTTTTGCCTATTTTCTGCGGCGCTTTTTTACGAACAGGTGATTTCCGGCCCTGTGACGGGCTGCTTCTCTCTTCCTGAATTCTCCGGGTTTTTTTTGTGCTGATTCTCATTGCGCCTCTCCATGAGGCGGAACACCAGCCGCCGGACCATAAATCCAGGACAAGGTCTTTGCCGGATCTGTTCGGTTTTCAAAAAAACGGTTCGGGGCTGTCCCGGTCATTTTAAAAATTCCTCTCCTACTCTCCACACGTCTCCCGCTCCTAGGGTGAGCAACAGATCGCCCTTCCGGAGCCTTTTCGCCAGAATGCGGCAGGCGGAGTCGAAATCGGGCGCATACAGGGCATCCTGGTGCCCCCACTCCCGGATGCGTTCCACGAGCTTTTCAGCCGTGACGCCTGCTATCGGTCTTTCGCCCGCGGCATATATGGGCGTGATCAGAACGAGATCCGCGTCATGGAACGCCTGCGCAAAATCCGCCTCCAGCGCCTGAATGCGTGTGTATCGGTGCGGCTGGAATACGGTGACGATCCGCCTGTTGCAGGCATGCCGGGCCGCTTTCAGCGTGGCCACGATTTCCGTCGGATGATGTCCGTAATCGTCTACGACCAGAATGTCGTTTTTCCTGCCTTTGATCTGAAACCTGCGGTCGGCGTTTTGAAACGATTCAAGGGCGGCGGCGATGGTTTCAAACGGGATGTCGAGTTCCAGGCCCGTAGCGATCGCGGCCAGCGAATTCAGAATTCCATGTTCCCCGGGCACCTGCAGAAGAAGGGTCCCGAGAGAATTTCCTTTGTATTGAATCCTGCAGGAGCTTCCAAAATCCCTGTACCCGATCCGTGACGCCGACAGGTCCGCCGGAGCATATATGCCGTATGTAATTACCCGTCTTTCTATCCTCGGAATGATCGCCTGGACATTCGGATTGTCGAGACACAGGATGGCTGCGCCGTAAAAGGGCACTTTGTTTGCAAATGAAACGAAGGCCGACCGGATCTCATCCAGGTCCGCATAATGGTCCATATGCTCCCTGTCGATATTGGTAACGACCGCGATAGTGGGGCTCAGTTTCAGGAAGGATCCGTCGCTTTCATCCGCTTCGGCGACGATAAAATCGCCCTTGCCGAGTTTTGCATTGCTGCCGAAGGCGTTCAGCCTGCCGCCGATCACGGCGGTAGGATCAAGCCCTCCATGGACCAGAACCGTGGCTATCATGGATGTCGCGGTTGTTTTGCCGTGGGCGCCGGCGACGGCGACTCCGTATTTCAGGCGCATCAGCTCCGCGAGCATCTCCACTCTGGGTATGACCGGAATATGCTGCTTTCTGGCTTCCACGACTTCAACGTTGTCGGATCGGACGGCGGAAGAAATAACGACGACGTGCGCGCCGTTAATGTTGGCCGCCTCGTGGCCTATTCGGATTTTCCCACCCAAACCGGCCAGGCGGTCCGTCAAGGCATTTGGCTTCAGGTCCGATCCGGATACCTGGTATCCGAGATTGAGGAGAAGCTCCGCGATGCCGCTCATCCCGATACCGCCTATCCCGACAAAGTGAAGTTTCTGTATTTTCCCGAACATAATCGCCTAATTGCCCATGACCGGTTGATCGCGCGCAAACAACTGGTTGCGGTAAGAAAGATTTAAAAGTATCCCCGTCGCCAGCAGGTTGAGAAGAAGGGAGCTTCCGCCCTGGCTTATGAACGGGAGCGCAATCCCCTTTGTGGGCAGCATGGCAAGCACCATGGAAATATTGATGAATCCCTGCAGGACGACCATAAGCGTAATGCCGAGAGCCAGATAAAAACCAAAACGGTCGGACGAACGTAGTACGACTTTCATTCCCCGGAAGAAAAATATTAGAAACGCACAGGTAACAATACAGGTCCCGAGGAGCCCCAGTTCCTCTCCGATAACCGCGAAAATAAAATCGCTGCTCGCCTCGGGCAGAAAGAACAGCTTCTGTTTCCCGGCGCCGAGCCCCAGTCCCGTAAGACCGCCGCTTCCTACGGCGATCAGAGACTGGATTGTCTGCCATCCGGATCCGTGGGGATCCCTGGTGGGATCCAGCCATACCAGGATTCTTTCCCATCGATAAGGTACCCGTACAACGAAGAAATAGAAAAGCGGAACGGCCAGGCCGATGGCGCATGCATAATATTTCCAGGAAAGCCCGGCAACGAACAGCAGGACAGCCGCAATGAAACAGATGCAGAGCGCCTGCCCGAGATCGGGTTCGATGGCAATCACCCCGGCAAAAAATCCTATTACCAGTATTAAAGGGAGCAAGCGCCTGGTCGGCTGGTTGATTTCACTCTCGTACCTGTGAAGGTACGCGGCTATGAATACAATCACGGCAAGCTTGGCCGGTTCTGAAGGCTGAAAAGAAAAGCCTCCGACCAGAATCCATCGTTTCGCACCGTTGACGGCCGGCCCCAGGGTGATGTAAATCAATGTGATCGCACAAAGCACCAGAATTGGTATGAATACTTTCGGATTCTGCCATGTGTGGTAGTCGATCTTCATCAGGTATATAAGGAATGTGAAGCCGGCGCAGGCATAGAGGAACTGCTTTAAAAAGAAATAGGAGGACATTCCGTGCTGTGAAGAAGCGACTACCGAGGAGGCGTTGTACACCATTAACAGGCCGAAAATTGTAAGAAATCCGGCGGTGATAAAAAGAACCTTGTCGCTGATGGGCTTATACGCCATGTCTTTTTCTAATGACTCCCGGTTATTCTTCCTGTGGTTCCCGCGTTAACAGATCCCGGGAGCCGGCTGATTTTCTTTCATGCGGACGGCATCTTTAAATACCCGGCCGCGATGCTCGTAATCCCGGAACATATCGAAACTCGCGCATGCCGGCGCGAGCAGAACAATATCTCCGGGTTTTGCATGCTGTTTGCAGAAAAGGACCGCATCCTGCATTGTTTCGGCACTGCTGGTTTCGACTTCATCCCCGAGAGAATCCCGGATTGCGCCGGACGCTTCTCCGATCAATACAAGTCGCTTTACTCGTTGTCTTACCGGTTTTCTTAAAAGGCGGAAGTCTCCTCCTTTATCCTGTCCTCCGGCGATTAAAAGAATGTTGCCGGGGAAGGATTCGATCGATTTGACGGCAGCGTCCACATTGGTGGCCTTGGAGTCGTTGAAGTACTGAACGCCGTCGATTTCCGAAACGAACTCGATGCGATGTTCGACTCCTTCAAACTCTTGAACGCTTTTGTCGAGAGTTTCCGGCGGAACTCCGGCGAGAATAGCCATCGTGCAGGCAGCGAGCACATTCTCAAGGTTGTGGGATCCTCTCAGCCTGATGGATTCGAGCGGGAAAAGATCCTTCTCCCCCCGGGGATCCCGAAATACTGCACGTTCGTTGCGTACGAAAGCCCCATAGGGAATTTCTTTCAGCCGGCTGAACATTACCGGCGTTGCCCTCAGCTCCGCCGCGATGGATGCCGTTGCGGTATCGTCGGCGTTCAGTACCGCAAAATCGTTGGTCCCCTGATTCATGAAGATACGTCGTTTCGCGGCTGCATAGTCTTCGTAGCTTTCGTAGCGATTCATGTGATCGGGAGTGAGATTCAGAATGGACCCGATCCAGGGTCGAAAATCCCGGATGCCTTCGAGCTGGAAACTGGAGAGTTCGACGGCATAAATGTCTTCAGGCATGGAATCGGCGACAAGATCGGTCAAGGGTATCCCGATGTTTCCGGCCGCGTATCCCCGCATGCCGGCACCCGTGAGCAGTTCGGAAACCAGAGCAGTCGTTGTGGTCTTGCCGTTCGAGCCCGTAATTCCGATTATCCGGCCCCGGAGATGGCGAAAAGCAAGCTCGATTTCGGCCATAATCGGGATCCCTGCTTTTCGGCACATCTCAAATTCGTGAAGGGTCAGGGGGACACCGGGACTGACGACGGTAAAATCGCATCGCTCGAAACTCTCCGGACGGTGTCCCCCAAGTTCCAGTTCCAGCGCGCCGGTATCCCCGGCCGATTCAACCAACCCTGAGATGGACGCACCGAGAGCGGTCCGATCCCTGGAATCGGTGAGAATTACGCGAGCCCCCATGCCGAGCAAAAACCGGGCTGCGGACAGGCCGCTTCTGCCTGCGCCTACCACCAGTGCTGTTTTGCCGTTGTAGTTCATTGTAAAATCCATGGCACTGCTATGTCTCTCGGCACTCAAAGTTCGAACGGAGATTTTGAATTATCGTTTCCATGCGAACTCCGCGAGAACCCTTGATGAGAACCAGATCGCCCTTTCGTATGTCCTTTTGTAAAAAAGCGGATGCCTCCACCGCATTCTGAAAAAACCGGGCCTGTTTGTCGCTCATTCCTTCATCCCGTGCACCGCGAACGATTTCACTCGCCGCTGCGCGCACTCCGATGACGGCGTCTACGCCTGCCTTGGACGCAAAACGGCCGCATTCGTGGTGCAATATTGCCGAATCGGGTCCCAGTTCCAGCATTTCACCCGCCACCAGGATTCGTCGCCCGAAGGAGGGCAGTCGGCAAAGAACTTCGGTCATGCTCATGAGCGCCTCGGGGTTGGAATTATAAGAATCGTCGATGACGCTGAAACCTTCCCTGAAATGCAGGATCCGGCCCCGCATGGAAGCCTGCCGCATATGGCGAAGGTTTTCGGCGATTTGATCCGGGGCCAGACCGTAATGCCCGGCAAGTGCCACGGCGGGGAGCGCATTCTTGACAAAATGAGCGCCGGCCATGGGAATTGTCACAATTGTATCCGTACCTCTGCAGGCAAGGCGGAAACGGGTTTCTTCAGTGCTGACGATTTCAATTTGACCCGCGTGAACGTCCGCTCCGTCGGCGAAACCGAAAGAAATTTTATGCCCCCCGAATCTCGCGGCAATGTCTCGAACCGGGGGGATGTCTCCGTTGTAAATCAGTGTTCCGTCGGCGGGGAGCGCTTCGGCAAGCTCTTCCTTGGCGCGGGCAATGTCCTCCAGGGAATTGAAAAATTCCAGGTGAACGGGAGCGACGTTTGTGATGATTCCGATGGTCGGTTCCGCGATACGGCACATTTCGGCAATCTCACCGGGTGCGCTCATTCCCATTTCAAAAACTCCGATGGAGTGGCTCGGTTCGAGGCCGAAGATTGCAAGCGGCAGTCCATAGAGATTGTTGTAATTGCCGGGAGATCGATACACGCTGTACGCGCTTTCCATCATTTGAGCCGTAAACTCTTTGACCGTGGTCTTTCCCATGCTGCCGGTAATCCCGACACAAGCGCCGTTCCAACGGCGCCGGACCGCCGATGCCAAATCCTTCAGAGCCTGATGGGTGTCCTCAACCTTGATCAGAACCCGTTCTTCGGGAAAATTTTCCGGCTGAATATAATCGGATTCCGCCACCACTCCGGAAGCGCCGCCCAGGAGCGCGTTCGGGATGAATTGGTGCCCGTCCTGTCTCGGGCCGCGAATGGCAAAGAACAGTTCGCCGGCACGCAGCGTACGGCTGTCTATGGAAATGCCCGGAAAATGCGTGTCGCCCGATCCGCAGGACAATGAACCTTTAATGCAGGCGGCTATCTCCTCCGCGTTGAGTTGGGACAGAATGAGTTTCATACAATAAAACCGTTTCCCGTTCTCCGTTCAGCGTTTCCCGTTGCAAGACGCCGATTGGGAACAGAATTTTCCATAAACTTCATGAGCCCCCGTCGGGAGGGCAGACTAAATCCGCACCGGTCAGGTGCGGTCCTTTATATGTTTGAGGATTACCTCACGGGCGACCTTTCGATCGTCGAACGGATTCCTTGAGTCGCCGACAATCTGATAATCTTCGTGGCCTTTGCCCGCGATTACGACAATGTCTCCTCTACCGGCTGCCGCAACGGCCTGTTCAATGGCTTCGCGACGATCCGGTACTATCCTGTAGCTTCCCGGTCCTTCATGCATCCCTGTTTCAATATCCTTGATTATGTCGAGTGGATTTTCCGATCTCGGATTGTCTGAAGTGATGATCGACAGGTCGCTCTTGTCGACGGCGATCGATCCCATGACCGGGCGCTTGCTTTTATCCCGGTCTCCTCCGCATCCGAAGACCGTGAGAATTCTTTCATGCGGGAGTTGGGAAACCAGCGTCAGAAGGTTTTCCAGGGCATCGGGCGAGTGCGCATAATCTACGATGACGGTAAAGTCCTGTCCTGCATCCACACGCTCAAATCGTCCGGGAACTCCCTGCATGGCTTCAATCCCTGCCCGGATGTTCTTGAGGTCGATTTTCAGGGAGAGCGCGGCGCCTGCTGCCGCCATGATATTGTAGACATTGTGCCGTCCTATCAGGCCGGTATGAAATGCGACTTCCCCCAACGGCGTCTTCAGAATTAGATCGGTGCCGTCCGCCCGGGTTCGACAGTCGAGAGCATGAATATCCGCGTCCCGGTTGAAACCGAACCGCAAGACGGGACCTTGAAAATAATTGCTGAGTTTTTTCCCGCAGGAATCGTCGGTATTGACTACGGCCGTTTCGATGCCGTTGCCGTTTTCCCTTGAAAAAAGGAGCTGTTTGGCTTTGAAGTAGTCCTCAATATTCCGGTGGAAGTCAAGGTGATCCCGCGTAAGGTTCATGAAAACACCGACACTGAATTTTGTGCCGAAAACCCGTTTGAGCGCCAGAGCGTGCGAGGAGACTTCCAGCGAACCGTGAGTGCATCCTTCCTTCACGGCCTGGTGCAGGAACTGCATGAGATCGGAGGCTTCCGGCGTGGTATGCCGGCTGTGGGTGCTTTTGGAGGCTGTTTTCATTTCAATCGTACCTCCAAGACAGGCTTTGATCCCCGCATGGGAGAAAATCGAGTCCATGAGATACGTTGTGGTGGTTTTGCCGTTCGTGCCGGTGACGGCAACCAGCCTCAGCTTTGATGCAGGATCCCCGTAAAAAATCCTTGAAACATCGGCAAGAAATTTGCGTGCGTCGGGTACCGTGAAGGATAAGATGTTTTCTTCGGATGCAACCGGGCTTTCGGCTGCAACGGCTACGGCTCCCTGGATCGCCGCCTGTTTGATGAAACAGGTCCCATCGGATTTTTCTCCCTTCATTGCAACAAAAAGGTGCCCTTCCCGACAGGTCCGGGAATCGTATGAGACGCCTTGAATATGCACGTCGGGGATTCCCTCCGTATCCACTCCGGGAATCTGTTCGAGCGCCGTCCGCAATAGCATGAAAATCCTCTTTCAGGGAGCGTTGCTTGAGGATAGCTGTAGATTCACTTGTCCAACCGCATCGCTCGGCTTCAAGGTTGCTACATGTTCCTTCAAATTGTTTTTCGTAAATGTCACGCTGCACGTCGATCCCACCGGAATTTCGGTCCCCGGTAGGGGGGACTGGTAGACTGCAATTCCGGAGCCTTTTGACTGCAGGCTGATTCCAAGATCTATACATCGGTCCAGAACCTTTTTTTTGGACATGCCCCGAAAATCGGGCAGAACGATCCGTGCGCTTTCAATTTGAACGGCAATGACATCCGGTTGATCAGCGCTCAGCGGATCCTTGGTCGATGCGGCGAGCGGCTGTTCCAGGGCGGCATCCGGAAGGAAGTCTTCCGTTCCGGCATCCGCGATTGGAGGGGTATATTCCGGCAGCGGGAGCTTCGTATCCGGAGGAATGCGAAGCTGCAGCAACACCTCCTGCGCGATGTTTTTAAAATAGGGGGCACACGCATCTCCGCCGTAGTATTCGTTTTTAGGTTCGTCAAGCTGAACCAGGATTGTTACTTTCGGATTGGGGAGAGGAGCGAACCCGATGAATGAGGATACATAGACGCCCTTTTCATACCGTCCGTCTACGGCCTTCTGCGCTGTGCCGGTTTTCCCCGCGGTGCGGTATCCTTCCAGCGCCGCGCGTTTTCCCGTTCCGCGCAAAATGACTCCTTCAAAAGCTTCAGTCACCGCTTCGGCCGTTCGATGACTCATTATCTGAATCCGTTCCGGCCGGTTTTCCCGGATAATATCGCGGTTTTCATCGATGATGCGATCGACCATGGATGGGCGGACAAGGTATCCCCCATTGGCAATGGAGTTGATCGCGGCCAGCATCTGTATGGATGTGACGCCCACTTCCTGGCCGAATGATATGGACCCAATCGATAATCCCGACCAGTCTTTCGTGTCGCGAATAGAGCCGACGATTTCACCCGGAAGATCAATGCCGGTTCGCGAGCCGAACCCAAAATGTTTCATGGCTTCATAGAGTCTTTGTTGTCCCAGCCGAAGGCCCAGTTTGATGGCCCCGATGTTGGACGAGTGCTCCAGGATCTCGTTGAAGGTCAATTTCGCGTATCGCTTATGGTCCCGAAACACATGGCCCGCAAGGGGGAAGGATCCGTTTTCACAGTCGATTACATCGTCGGGGTAAGTCAAACCCCCTTCCAGCGCGGCGGCGGCGACGACAACTTTAAAGGTGGAGCCGGGTTCGAACATGTCCGTTATCGCTCTGTTCCGCCATTGCTCCGGGGAATATTTATTGTAGGTGTTGCAGTTAAACGGCGGGTAATTCGACAGGGCGAATATCCGTCCCGTGTCCGATTCCATTACAATTGCAGTGCCCGCTTTGGCCCGGGCATTTTTAACCGCGTCGGCCAGTTCTCTGTCGGCGATGTACTGGATCGACTTGTCAATGCTCAGGACAAGGGAATGACCCTGGACTGGCGGTTTTTCAACATTGACGTGGAAGGGCTGGCGGCGGGCATCGATATCGAAGGAGAACAGACCTTCTTCTCCTTTCAGTTCCCGATCGTATTGAAGTTCGATTCCGGCCCCTCCATCATCATTCATGTTTACAAATCCAAGCGCATGGGATGCAAGTTCGCGGTTGGGGTATACCCGCATGCTTTCGTCCAGGAAATAGACTCCCTGGATTCCCATGGTTTTGATTCTGGTTTCGGCCGCCGGATCGATTCTGCGTTTAACTATAAGAAACAACTCCATGTCCGGATCCGACATTCTTTGGAGGAGTTTTTGTGGGTTGATTTCAAGAATGGCTGCCAGGCTTCGGGCGGCTTCCGGCTTGTTATGAATCCTTCTGGGTTCGGCTACGACGGTGCTGACGGGTACGCTGGTGGCCAGCTCATCCATGTGGCTGTCATAAATTATCCCGCGCGGTGCGGGAACCGAACGCGTGATCTGCTGCTTTCTTTGAGCGCGCTGGGCGTACTCTTCGTGGCGTACAATTTGCAGCTGTACGAGGCGCACCAGGATGGACAGGCTCCATAGGGTAATCCCCAGCATGACGAGGACGATTTTTACGGATTGTATCCTTTTTGCACTCTTGGACATAAAAAGCCGGCCCGTTCGCAGATTTCAGGAGAGAGGAATTAAAAGGGGAAAAAAGATCTATGATTGACCGCTTGTGGATGTCCATTGTTTATTCCGTGCATCATAAAATTTTTGTTCCTTTATCCTCTCGGTCCTGATATTGACGGCATTTGTTGCAGAGGTCGCCGCTTCGATTCGATCCGGGGCGGCAAACCCTGCAACAAATTCACGTTAATTAACGAACAGTTTCCCGAAACGTTCGCGTTTTTCGGAGTTCTTTAAATCGCCTGCCTCGGATTCGGCCATTGCCAGAGAATCGGGGATGCTCTGATCCCGGGTCTGAATCGGCGGCAGGATCATCTGTTTCGGGCGCAGTTTCGTCATTCCCAGATAACCGGTTGCGATGTCGTCGATACGTTTCGGATTTGTCAGGGTTTCTTCTTCGGCAATCAAATTGTCCTGGATATCCTGCAATTTTTCTTCAACCGCAAAAAGCTTCTGGGTTTCGTATCCGATATAAACAATCTGGCTTCGAATCCATGAATAGAAAAGGAGAGCGCCGGCTATCAATCCCAGCGAAATGATCGTTCGCAGCAGATCCGAAAATACGCGCGAATCGATTACGCATCTAATGCCGTTGTTGTGAATCTCAATTCCATCGGCCCAATCCGTCATTTCAGTCTCCAGTACAACGAAGTTTGGATGATTCGACATGCCCTGAAACGGCAATGGATGCCGGTATTCATGCCGCGCTTCGGGGCAATGGTCCGCGCACTACAATTTTTCCAGTACGCGCAGCCTGGCGCTTCTTGCCCGCGGATTAACGGCAAGTTCCTCGCGCTTCGGCGTTATGGGGCGCGCATTAACAAGCAGACACTCAGCCTTCCTTGGAC
Source organism: uncultured Acidobacteriota bacterium (assembly GCA_964586015.1). Taxonomy (GTDB): domain Bacteria; phylum Acidobacteriota; class UBA6911; order UBA6911; family UBA6911; genus UBA6911. Next base: position 17,998 of record CAZPHK010000044.1, read on the forward strand.
ATCTGCAAAGTTCCGGCGGCGCTTCGCACACGCACTGCCCGGCCAACTTACGAAACGTTCTCTTTACTATCCTGTCTTCCAGCGAATGAAATGCGATCACGGCCATTCTTCCGCCCGGTTTTAGAAAGCCCGCCGCTTCGACAAAAAATTTCTCCAACCCTTCGAGTTCTTCATTTACCGCGATGCGCAACGCCTGAAATGTTCGGGTCGCGGGGTGTATCGCCTGGCGTCCCCGGCCCTTAATGGTGCGGCTGATGATTCCCGACAGCTGCGAGCAGCGTGTAATGGGTCCTTCGCTTCTTTCGCGGACGACAGCCGCCGCGATGCGGCGCGAAAGCTTTTCATCTCCGTAACGGTAAATCAGATCCGCCAGCTCTTCTTCGGGAGTGTTATTGACGATATCGGCCGCGGACCATCTTTGGCTCCTGTCCATACGCATATCCAGATAGGCATCCGAGTGGATGCTGAAGCCTCGTTCCGGAGACAGCAGCTGAAAGGATGAAACCCCCAGGTCCATCAGGATCCCATCGACAGGACCTACGGTCAGATTGTTCAGAATCAGGGGCATGTTTTTATAGTTGTCGTGCACCAGCCGTATCCTGTCGGCGAAAGGTTTCAGACGCTCGCCGGCTGCATCCAGAGATTCTTTGTCGCGATCGATACCGATCAGCATTCCTTCAGGTTGTATTTTCTGCAGTATGGCGAGAGCATGCCCTCCCAGTCCCACGGTTCCATCGACATAAATCCCCCCGGGCCTGCATTGAAGAAATTCAATGACCTCTTTCAACATGACCGGAGTGTGATCACAATCGGGATTTCTGGAGAAATCTGTCATGTTTTTTCGGGCAGTCGCTCTCACGGGTTCCTGGTTTTCAACTTGTTGTTGTAATAATCAGCCGAAGTGTTTTTCCCGGCGTCTGTACTGTGACCCAAACGCCTCATGTTCCGGCTTCCTTTTTAAAATCCCTGTTCCGCCAGTTTTTCACGTTCCTCAACGGTAAGAGGATTTTCCATAAGGCTTTTTCTGAATGCTTCGTTGTTCCAGACCTCGAGGTGGTCTGTTTTTCCAATGACAATCACGTCTCCGGATATCTGTGCGTCTTCGCGGAGCGATTGCGGCATCAGTATCCTTCCCTGGGGATCCATCTGGGTCAGAAGTCCGTAGTAGCTCGTGAATCGCTGCAGTTTCAATTTGGCAGGATCCATTCGGGGAGGCTCTTGAAGTTTCCGGGCGATTCGCTCCCATATCGAAAGGGGGTAGATCTGGGCGCATCGCCCGTCGTCGCTTGTTACGTAGTACGTGTGGTCATCCGTATCGGGCATATCGCGACGGAATTTGGCGGGCAGTCGCAGCCTGGATTTCTCGTCGATCTTAGCTGAATAACTTCCCAAAAGCATATTAAACCCGATTTTTGTCAGATATCCTGTTTGTGATATATCTTTATTATTTAGAAGGAAGCGGTCTGTTGGGCTTTGCTTAACCACATCGGACCACTTCTGACCACTCGACATTAAGTCTATTATTTCTTTATGTCAAGATAAATTGTGCAAGTATTTAAACTGATATTTATTCTGATAAAAATGTGAAAAATGTGAGCCTGGCCTCAGTCAGGATTCTCGTTGACTGCAAAGTGGAGCGAATTCCACGATTTCTCGAAAAGGAGATGCCGCCTGAATTGAAAAATAACAGGCCGGTATTGTTGCGGAAGTCGATTCCGGGCATTCTAATCATCACTTTTTTATTGCAATATTAGTGGGGCCCTGGAGCGGGAGGTTGAGAAGAATATGGGTCGTGACAACATTGTGATAACATACGAAACTTTATTTTAAAGGACCGCGTATGAAGATCGGAATCGTTGGGTTGCCGCAAGTCGGTAAAACCACAATATTTAAACTGCTGACACAGGGAAGGGTTGATACGTCGTCCTGGGGGAATGTGAGAGAGGCTCATATCGGTGTCGCCCAGGTTCCCGATGCGCGTCTCGATCGGCTGGCGCAAATTGTCAATCCGAAGAAAACCACCTATGCAAGTATCGAATATGTCGATCTGCCCGGAATATCCCGCGGAGAGGGAAAAGACGCTCTGGAGGGCCGGAACCGGGAAATGGGGACTTATCTGAACAGTCTGAAGAATGTCGATACTCTTCTTCATATTGTACGCTGTTTCGACGATCCCAATATCCCCCATGTTGAAGGATCCGTCGACCCCGTGCGCGATATAGAGCTTTTTGAAATTGAGATGATTTTCTCGGATCTTGCCGTTGTTGAAAAAAGGCTGGAACGCCTGGGCAAGGACCTGAAAAAAATCAAGTCCCGGGAGCTGGAGATGGAAAACGAAGTGCTCCTGCGCTTCAAAGAAGCCCTGGAAACGGAGCAGCCGTTGAGGGAACTGCAATTGACCCCCGATGAAGAAAAGCGCGTCAAGGGATTCACATTTCTTTCAGCCAAGCCGGTACTGCTGGTGTTAAATGTATCGGATCAGGATGCCGGGAAAATAGACCGGGTCGTCGAAGAGTATGGGCTGCAGAAACAGGCGGCGATGAGCCGTGTGGGAATTACGGCTGTTTGCGGCAAGATAGAATCGGAAATTGCCGCCCTTCCGCCGGAAGATGCGGAAATGTTCATAGAGGATCTGGGGCTTGAAGGGAGCGCCATCGACCGTATTATTCAAAACTCCTACAGCCTGCTCGAAGTGTTTTCCTTTTATACGGCGGGGGAGCCCGAAGTGCGGGCCTGGACAATTCCCCTCGGCACGACAGCCGCGAAGGCTGCGGGAGCCATTCATACGGACTTTGAAAAAGGCTTCATTAAGGCGGAGGTTGTCGCTTTTCAGGACATGATGGAACTGGGTTCGTTCCAGGCGGCAAAATCAAAAGGTGTGTTGCGTCTTGAAGGAAGAGATTACAGGGTGCAGGAAGGCGACGTAATCCTTTTTCGATTCAATCTTTGATTTGAGGCACGGACAGGCATGAATGGGACCGGCGGATTTTACGGATGGGTGTTGGATGCGGCGCGCATCCATTGCGTCCGCCGGCGCCGCTCTCTGCCGTTGTTCTTCATTCTAATCGGCATTATGACTCTATCCGTCGCAGCCGGGCAGACGCCGCCGGAAGAGGATTCCGGGGAATCCCTTTTCGGAAAATCCATTGTCAATATCGACTACTCTTCCGATTACTATTTTGACAGGTCCCATTACGATCCGTACATCGGCATACGCCCGGGGAGTTTACTGACACGTTCCGCATTGAAAAGGGCGATCCAGGCTCTCCATGACAGCGGTCGTTTTTCTTCGATCATCGTTGATGCCGCCGGGGAAGCGGACGGCGTAAGCATCCGGTTTGAGTTAAAACATAATTACTATTTCAATAAATTCTCCCTGAAAGGGGATGTGGATCTGAAAGGGCGCTCCCTTTGGGAACTGGTGTCCCTTCCTGTAGGGCAGCGGTTTACCGAAGGAAGACTGAAAGAATCCGTGCAGACGGTTCGGGAATTTATGAAGGACAGGGGATTCTATCTTGCACAAATCCGGACCGTTACCGCCTGGGATGAAAAGAACCGCCAGGTGAATGTTGTTATGGATGTACAACCCGGGGAACTAGCGGTAATCAGCTCTATTGAGATTCAAGGCGTGCCGGAGAAGGATCGCAGGGAGTTGTCGGAAAAGTTCGGTTATCGGGAAGGGAAAAAATTCGACCGCAGCCGGCTGGCGGACCGGAAAGAGAGTCTGCGGAAATATTTCACGGACAAAGGTTACCTGGCGGCAGTCGTGGACGTTTCGGAGTCCTACGATTCCGAAACCAACAGCGTGGCCCTGATCCTGAAGGTATTCAATTACGGGAAGGTAAGGGTTGTCGTAGACGGGTATAAAGTGGATAAGAGTCAACTGCGCAGGCTGCTTCCTGTTTTAACCGGTGAGGGGGTTCGTGAAGAGATCCTGGAGGAAGGGACAAGGAACCTGAAGGAATATCTCGAGGACAGAGGGTATTCTGAAGCGGAAGTTACCGTAAATGAGGAGGCGGAAAGCGAAATTCGAGTCTTTCAGTACAAAGTTGTGCCGGGACGTAAATTTATTGTCGAATATGTCCGGTTCAAGGGCAATCGGGTCTTTACCGACAGGGAAATGCTTGAAGCAGTGGAAATTCAACCCTCCTCATTTTTACATACATCCGCCTACAGTGCTGCGCGTCTGGACGACGACGTGGCGAAGTTGAAGGCGCTGTATGAGTCCAGAGGTTACCTGCAAGCGGATATTATTCCCCTTATTGAACCGCTTGAAGATGAGAGAAAACTGGGCATAACCTACCAGTGTACCGAAGGTTCTCTCTCGCGAACGCAGTCGATTCTCTTCAAGGGAAACACCTCATTTACGGACGACGAACTGATGGCGAGAATCCGCATGGTGCCCGGCGGAGTCTATTCGCCCAGCCGTGCCGAAAGAGCCCGGCAGATCCTGCTGGCTGCCTACAATGATATCGGCTATCTTCAGGCGAGGGTGACCGTCCACACGGGCGCGGTCGATGAAGAAAATTCCTATCCCGTGGAATTTCTTATAGAGGAAGGGACGCAGTTTATCGTGGACCGGATAATCGTGTTGGGCAACGAACATACCCGCAGATCGGTCATCGATAAGCGTGTTGAGTTGAAGCCCGGGGACCCCCTCAGCCTGGGGAAACTGCTCCAGACACAGCAGGCCCTGTACAGGATCGGGATTTTCGACCAGGTCCGGGTTGTGCAGCAGAACCCCCAAAGCACCAATCCGTATCAAAACATCGTCATTCGTCTGCACGAATCCAAGAGGTACACGATTCGATACGGACTCGGATACCAGGAGCGGGAAAAGCTTCGCGGGACGCTGGAGTTTTCCGATCTCAATGTTCTGGGTATGGGGCGACGCGCGGATATCCGGTTGAGGGGCAGCAACATCGAACAACAGGCGGTCTTTAACCTGCAGCAGACCCAGTTCCGGCCGTTGCCCGTCGATTCCTACTTCACTCTTTCCGCCAGCTACCGGCAGGATGTCAGCTTCGACCTGAGGCGGTTGAGCGCGGCCTATCAGTTCAGCCATCCTTTCAGCGAACATAGCTGGGGGCTGCTGCGCTACAATTTCCAGAATGTACGTTCGTTTAATTTACAGATCACGGATCCTGAATATGAGAGGGAGGATACGCCCCGCAATTTATCCACTTTTTCCATCGCTTATGTGAATGATTCGCGCGACAATTATCTGGATCCGACGAAAGGATTTTTTTCTTCAACAGACTTCGGCGTAACGACAAAGCTCCTGGGAGACAATGATTACGTTTCGTTTTTTACCCAGAACAATTATTTCCGGGAACTGCCGAAATCCCTTATGATGGCCGTCTCCCTGCGCTTCGGGGTCGCGCAGCCCTTCGGTGGATCGAGCGTGCCCATCAGCGAACGTTTCTTCGCCGGGGGCGGATCGAGCCTCAGAGGATTCGAAACCGATTATGCAGGTCCCCTGGATAATACAAGCGGCAAGCCCACAGGGGGGAATGCCCTGGTCATCGGTTCCGCCGAGCTGCGCAGACCGGTTCTATCCTTCGTTCATATTGCCGGTTTTTACGATACGGGAAACGTATTTTCCACCTTCGACGATATCGATTTTTCGGAATTCAGCCATACTCTCGGCGCCGGATTGAGGATTAAAACGCCGTTTGGTCCTCTGCGGATAGACTATGGCTATAATGTGAATCTGCCTCCGGAGCTTCGGCTTCGCGGACTGAAGCGGGGACATTTGTTTATAACGGTCGGACCGCCATTCTAGACTATGAATACATTACGACGGACACGGATTAAAATTGAATCGGGGTGCAGACAGGGCATTTGCCCCGGATGTCGGATAGTCTGGATCCTGCTGCTTGCATTGATATTCAGTGCCCTGAACCTGCCGGGGGAGGAAATCGACCGCCTTCTTGTCGCGGTAAACGGCTTTGTGATTACCGAGGGGGACCTGTATATCGCCAGGAACATCAATCCCCTGATCTTTTCGGTCGGCAAGACGGATATCCTGTCGCGCGAGGCCGAGATCGACCGTCTTATCGACCTCGAGCTGATAAGGCAGGAACTGCGGAATTTCAGTCTGAATTCGGAGGATGAAAGCAGTCTGGACGCGAAAACAAGTGAATGGCGGGATCGCATGACCAAAGCGGGGATTGATCTGCATTCCATCGAAAGGCTTGGGATCCAGGAATCGGAACTAAACTCCTATCTCAGATTGCGAATTTCCATTCTGGAATTCGTGGATTTCCGTTTCGGCCCCTTTGCCGGGGTTTCCGAATCCGAAATTAAGGCCTACTATGAGAATACATATAGCCCCCAGCTCAGGGGATCGGGACTGGAAACGCCCCCGCTGGCCCGGGTATCAGACAAGATTGAAGAGATTCTGAAAGACAGGAAGATTAATGAGGCCCTCGATCAATGGCTGCTGGAAGCCCGTAGCAATGCGCAGATCGAGTACTATGACGGAGACGGTCCCGCTAATGCGGATTCAGCAGATTTACCCGGGCGCCTCAAGTCCGGGTCGATGGAGTAAGATGCCGTGAAAGCACGAACGAAATTCCTGATTGCCGCTTTCGGTCTGTTTCTGATACTGACCGCGTCCGGGCTCTGGTATCTCCGGAGTGAAAGTTTTCAGGAATCGATCCGAACGATTCTCATTTCACGCATTAAAAAAAATACCGGGTTTGATTGCGAGATCCGGAGCCTGCGCCTCGATATTTATCGGGGCACCTTGCACGCAGAAGGTATCGGACTTGCCGCACCGCGTGTCGGCCCCGGCTTCAATGCCCTTGAAATCGATGAGATCCGGGCGAAATTCGGCCTGTCCTCTCTGTGGCATTTCCGCCTCCGTCTCAAGGAACTTCTCATTGTGCAACCCCGGGTGGAATTGAGAACCGGAGGGGAGGGAGGAGGCTGGAATCCTGAAGAATTTTTAAAGACGCTGAAGATTTCCCTGAGCCTGGAAACGGAAAAACTGACGGTTCAGGATGGGTTGTTTAAAATTAATGAGCAAAGCGCTCCATTCAATCTGGCCCTTGAGGACCTGGAATGCCGGATCAGCTACAACAGGGACCTTCCGGGCTACAGAATTATCCTTGCGTACCGGCAGAGCCGTTTCTTTTACAAGCAGAGGGATATAGTTCACGACCTCAAACTGACCGCGAATCTATCCGCACAGGGAGTCGAGATCGAGAATATCGAATTCCGTCACGGTGAAACTCTGCTGAGCGGAACGGGTTCCGTCGGGAACTGGGATTCCCCGGAGCTTCTTCTCCACCTGACCGGGACCGTTCGCTCCAAGGATATGGCGCTGGCGGATTCTTCCCTGACCGAAGGATGGGGCGGGATCGATGTCGAAACAGACTTCCGGTACAGCGGCGATGGCATATATTTAAAGGGCACTTTCTCCCTGGACAGGGGCACCTATCGAAAAATGGCTTATACCGGCGTCACCGGCGCTTTTGAAATTTCGGGGGATATTCTCTATTTAAGGGACGTGACCGGCAATATCGCCAGAGGCGATTTTACCCTTGAGGGGGAAATTCCCCTAAGAGATGCCATCGGAAAGCCCAATCATCTGACGATACAGTCAACCAAAGTGCCCTTGTACGAAATAGGCGGACTCCTGAATGTCCCGTCCATAAACTACAGAAACACGGTAGATGCAAAAACAGTTCTGAGCTGGGGGCACGGCCGGGCGGTGACGCTGGATTGCGACGCCGTTCTTCTTGGGGCAGGGGAAGCAGCGGCCGGAGGGGTTATAAGCACGCAGCTCAGCGGAAAAGTGCGGTTTACCTACGGAGAGGGCGGTATCCGTCTTTCCTCTTTAAATCTCAATTCTTCAGACACGCACGTCCGTGCCGATGGGGGAGAGGACGCACTTTTTCATGTCCGGTTATCCACGAGCCGGTTTTCCGAACCGCTCGATTTGATCTCTCATTTTTCCATTCCTGTATCCGGACTGATCGAGAAGTATCCCGATTTGAGGACAATCGATGGCGTCTACGACTTCCAGGGCGATGTGCGGATTCGTTCCGCCTCCGATATTGATTATGAAGGAAGCGTATCGGTAAAAGCGGGCCGCTGGCGTTCCATGGAGGTCGATTCAGTGAATTCTGCCGTTTACCTTTCGGGATCGCGTTTGAATTTCAGGAACCTCTCCCTCCGCAGCGGATTACAGGCGGTTCAGGGGGATCTCGTGCTCGATTTCGCCGACGAGGAGAATATCTCCGTTTTCGAGTTCGCGGGTAATTTTCAAAAGATCAAGCTGGCGCAGCTGGACGACCTGGGTTTTTCAGCACTGGACTTAACGGGAGTGCTCAGCGGCAGCGGCAGTATTCGATACGAAAAAGCGGCATGGAGCGGCAGCGGTCAATTCGCGATCGAAGCAGGGAGCTTCAGGGGAGAATCCTTTGATGGGTTTGTCGCCCGGATGGAGGTCAGGAACCGGCGGGTTTATCTCGAAAACACGGAAATCCGGCGGGGAGAAGTCGAAGTGAGGGCCGAAGGAGAAGTCAGCCTGGATACACAGACACTGGATCTGCAGGGAAAGTTGCTCCGCCTGCCTCTTGGTGAAATTCCCATGCTCCGCGAGAAAGATATTCCGATCCAGGGGTACGCCAATGCATCGGGAAACGTAAGCGGAACCTTGGACAGCCCGATCTTCCGGGGAACGTTCGAGCTGCAAAACATCCATTACGACAGGTGGAATCTGGGACGGGGCGATGGAGAACTGGAATTGAACAGGGATTTTATCCGGGGAGCCGTGAGGATCCATTCCGAGTTCGGAGATTTCTCCATCCAGTCCCGGGTGGCCTTGACGGCCGGTTATCCGGGTACGATCGCGCTTGATTTCGATAATTTGAATATCCGCAGGATCGTTTCCGATAAGGCGCCTCCCTATCTGAAACTGGCCAATACCGAACTCGAGGGAAATATTGCCGGGGAAGGCAATTTCGATAACTGGGCGGCGATGAAACTGAGCGGAGAGGTGGACGGCGCCCGGTTCAAGATTCAGGATTACGAGCTGCAGAATTCGGGGAACATCCTGTTTTCCATAGTCAATAAGAATTTGCGTTTTGAAAATGCCAGGATCCGGGGCCTCGGGACGGATCTCTTTTTAAGCGGCACTCTGCCCCTGGACGACGGTCCGAGGCTGGACATGAACCTCAACGGAAGTATGAATCTGGACATACTTTCAGGGATCAATGAGAAGCTGGATACGTCCGGGAATGCAATTGTCAATATCCGGGCAAGCGGGTCAAGACAGAATCCCCAGATTATCGGCAGCGTCAGGCTCGCAAACGCAAGGCTGGCTTACGAGGACATTCCGTTCCCCGTTTCCGACATAAATGGAGAGATAGTTTTATCCACCAATATAGTGAGATTTGAAAATATCCACGGCACCGCGGCATCGGGATCGCTTCAGTTGTCCGGCACCTACGAGCACCGGAATATGGTGATGCGTTCGCTGAATCTGGGAATAAAAATCCAGGAAGCGCGCCTGCCGTATCCGAAGGATTTTCGCTCCGTTATTAATGCGGATCTGCGATTGAGCGGGGACAGCGATCTTCAGGCTCTATCCGGAGAGATTGATGTGATCCGCTCCGAATATGTACGCAGTTTTAATCTTATGGAAGGGTTCGCCTCGAGCGGGCGGGCGCAACCGGGCTCGCTGGCCGCGGAGCCGTATCTTCAGAACCTTCGTTTGAATCTGGACATCCGGTCGAATGACGGGCTGGTGATCGACAACGAATTGGCCCAGGTGCGCGGAAGCCTGCGGCTGACGCTGCGCGGAACACCCGCGTATCCCTCCCTGACCGGCAGGGTGGAGGCCAATGAGGGAACCATTTTCTTTCGAGGCAACCGGTTTGAAATATCTCATGCCTATGCCGACTTCATAGATCGGAACCGGATTAATCCTGTTCTGGAAATCCGGGCGGAGGCGGATGTGAAAACGTACCGGCTGATCCTGGATGCGACGGGGCCTCTCGATAATTTCAGCGTGAATATAACCTCGGATCCGCCGATGTCCACGGTCGATATTATCTCGCTGCTTACAACGGGAATGGCCGATACGGGAAGCGCTACATCCCAGCGTGAAACACAAATGGCGGGCATGAGCGCCGCAAGCGTTCTTTCGGAGAACCTGACCGGTGTGTTCGGTAAAAGGGTTCAGCGTATCTTCGGACTGGAAAGCTTCCGTGTGGATCCCTTTCTGGCCGGAGCCGAAAACGATCCTACCGCCCGCATCACGATCAGCGAGCGTATTTCCAGGGACCTGGTCGTCACCTTTTCCCGGAACATTTCCACGAACGAGGAGCAGATCGTCGTCATCGAATACGATGTTGGAAAAGGTCTGTCCGTTATCGCCACCCGCGATGAGGACGGCAAGTTCGGCCTGGATTTCCGTTTTCGAAAAAGGTTCCAATAGATCCGTTCATAATTCTTTACTCTTTCCATTTATGGATCATAATTACTGG
>CAZPHK010000045.1:0-27960 GCA_964586015.1 uncultured Acidobacteriota bacterium
ATCCGGCTGGGGGCGAAGGCGGAAGGTTCGCCCCTAAATTCTTCCAATGTTTCTTCAGCAGGAATCTTAATCATAAAATTCCGTCGGACACCCGGTGCCGCCGTCATTTCTCAGGATAGACATGGTCGAGGCCCAGGCGATCGAACCAGGTCTTTTCAATCTTCTTGATCTCTGAGAGCAGGTCCTCCCCGAGCGGTTTGGGAGTATGGCTTGTGAGGATCTTCAGCGTCTTTTCCCGCAATCGCTCCTCGCCGTGCACGGCGGAGCCGGCCGAACCGGGTTTTACGCCCATGCTCCGGTCCAGAATCGTGGGCGACCAGAAGCTCCGGAAGTGATCGAGGGTGTGGTCCTCGGCAAGATAGCTGCCGCCCGGACCCACTTTATCGATGAGATCCAGGGCAAGGCTTCCGTCGTCCACCTCCAGGCGCCGGAGCATTACCGCGGTCATTTCGATGAGCTCGTCGGTGAGAACCATAATTTCAGGTGAGATCATAGTTGCATGATCCATCAGGCCCACGTCATGGACCATGTTGGCGCCGAAAAGAGCCGACGACATGCACTGGGACATTGCCTCGAGGCCGGCCTGGACTCCCATGACCTTGGCGTCGGTACAGCCGGCCGTGCCCAGCATGGGCAGGTCGTAGTGGTGTGCAAGCTCCGTGGCGGCGCCCACGAGGAGATTGAGCTCCGGGGAGCCGTAGGGAAAGATTGTGGTCCTCATGTCTATGATGTTCGGCATGGCGCCGTAGATCATGGGCGCACCCTCTCTCTTGAGCTGCATGATGGTGAGATGGCTCAGGAGCTCGGCGTTCATTACGGCCAGTGTCCCGGCAAAGGTTGCCGGCGAGGTGGCGCCTGCCATGGGCATGGAATAAACCACGTTGGGCAGGCCGTGCTCGGCAATGAGAAGGCTTTTTTCAAGGGCATCCCTGCCATGGACCAGAGGGCTGATCGGCTCCACCGATCCGAAGAAAAAGGGCCGGCGGCGAAGTTCCTCGATGCCTCCTGCCAGGAGCGAGCACACCTCGATCTGGTCTTTCAGGTTCTGAACGTTTGCAATGGAAGACCCGAGAGGTTTTTCGCTGTTTTCGAGCTGGATCATGAATGAGACCTTGCCGGCCAGCACCGCGGGGAGCCCCTGGGGGTACCCGGCCCACTCGCTTGTAAAGGACCAGGTGAGGTTCGGAAGAGCGTCGATGAGGCGCGCATTCGCCGCCACGTCCGCGATCGTACAGGGACGTCTCTTCCCGTCCCGGGGATCCAGGATGTCCGGCTGATCGGGAGTCCCGCCGAAGTAGCAGCGATTGCCCGAAAGCTCGACGAACGGGGTGCCGTCGCGCTTGTGCAGCACAACGGTGTTCGGGGCCGTCTCAAGGGCTTTTTCGACCAGATCCCCCGGAATAAGGACCCGCTTTTGATTCGACACGTCTGCTCCGGCACCGTCGAGAAGCTCCAGGGCTTCCTCGCAGTCGACCGTGACCCCAACCCGTGAGAGGATGTGGAGAGACGCCTCGTGGATGCGTTTCAGCTGCCGATCATCCAGACGGCGAAAACGGGGGGGAGATAGTTCCAGGTAATTGCCTTCCATCGTGTTCCTTTCCTTTGTATGGAGAGTGGTTCGTGCTCGTCGCGGTTCCTGGTCTCAACAGAGACCTGAAAAAATATTTAGTGTACTAAATATTTCAATACGAAGCAACGGCCCGCACGTGGACCGCGGCGAGAGGCCTTGCCGCACTAAAACAGGCGGTTTTTCGCCCGCGCCGTTTTCGCGCGTCGTGGAGTACGCATCGCTCCATGCAGGTTAATGGATTTTCTCAATTTGTGATTGTCTTCTGCCGAGCAGGAATGCCGCGGTAATAATCAGAGCGACACCGGCGACAATGAGAAAGACTGAAGCGGATTTCGGAGGCGTCAGGGCATATACGTAAAAATAGAACAGAATCGGCGTAATCTGCACCGAAAGTTGCTGTACCGGGATGATGTTACTGGCCTGAGCGAACCTGAAGGCTTCGTTGGTCTGCCGGATGCCGAAAACGTTGCAGCCAATAAGGATGACGCTGGACAGAACGAAAAGACCCGTTTGCGCCCAGGTACCGTTGCCGGTCAGGACTACAGTGAATACGGCCAACAGAGGGCTGACCCAGAAATTCGAGAGCGCGAACGGGAACCCGTTGGAAAAAGCCATGATGATTCCCTTCCTTCGGGTGCTTCGGAGCGATATTAGGTGAGTAAGGCCCCATAGGGCAAAGAGGCTGATTGTAAGAATCGCGATCCGCCCGGCCGTGCCCGTTTCCGAGATGCAGTCTCGGACCATTTCCACGCTGATTTCAAGTTCACTCAAACCCAGCAGCGCAATGCCCGCTATCATCAGGAAAATTCCGGCCCATTCGGAATAGTGAAGGGTCTCGCCTATTATCCAGACCGATCCGATAGCCAGTACGATCAGGCCCGCAGCCATAAGACCCGGGACCAGGGCCGGCCCTATCAGGCTCTGGGCTGTCATAAAGGTTACCGTTCCCAATCCGTATTCCAGCATGAGGCCTGTCAGCCATCGTGGATTTTTCAGAAGAGTTCGCAGAAATCGTTGATCTTTTTCTTCCGGAGACATGTCGTTGACGACCTTCTTCTGTAGAAGGATGCCGGCCTGCATGCAGGCCCCGCAGAAGAGAGCCGTGACGACACCGAGTATGTAATTCAAGTCCATAATTTATGTCTGTTTATCAGTGTCCTGCTCCAGGTTCGTGCCGTTGTAAAAAAAGCTGCTCAGTTCGCGAAGGTCGTCCAGAATCAGATCGGGGTCGAATTTGAGGATTTCCTCTCTGGTGTGGAAGCCTCCGGTGACGGCGCACGCTGTGACACCGGCCGCTTTTCCCGCTTCGATATCTACGGAGCTGTCCCCGATCATAACCGAATCCACGGGGTCTGCCCCACACAACTCCATTGCAAGTTTGAGCGGAGCCGGATCCGGCTTGTAGGCGTGCGCGGTTTCTTCCCCAAGGATGGCGCGGAATCGATCGGAAATGCCCAATCCCTCCAGGATCGGCCTGGAATACCTTTCCGGCTTGTTGCTTACAACGGCCATATCCGCCCAGGAAAGGCGACGCAGTGCATCCTCCACCCCCGGGCAAAGTCGGGTACGGTCCAGCATATGTTCCGCATATTCTTCCCTGAAAATCCGAATCCCTTCGAGCAGCAGATCTTCATCGGGTTCGTGGTTATGAATTTCACGAAGCGTTCGTTCCAGCAGCTTTTTTACACCATTTCCTACGAATTCGATGACTCTGGAAACCGGAAGAGGAGAGAATCCCAGTTTTGACAGTACCAGGTTCACGGCTGTTGCAATATCGTCTTTGGAATCGATCAGGGTTCCGTCCAGATCGAAAATAAAGAGACGGCATGGGCGAGGTGTGAAAATTTTCATTTATCACCATTTATATCTATGGTCTGAGCAGTCCGATCTGCGCACCGGAAAAATTATATTTCTTCATTTAACGGTGAACGGAAAACCCTGAACGGGAAACGATACATCGAATAAACTCGGGAACAGGGGCAGCCCTAACCTGAATTTTAAAGCTCGGTCAATGGCTCTCCAGAAGCATTAATATATGGCCCAACTCCGGCAGGATAAGCGACTCCAAGGCCAGCTTGCAGGCCCTTGGGCTTCCAGGCAGGCAGAAAACAACTTTTCCCTTTATCGTCCCCGCAAGCGCGCGCGACATCATGGCGGCGCTTTTTACCCGGGAATAGCTCAGATGCATGAAAAGGGAGTTGAAGCCCGGAAGTTCCTTGTCGAGCAGGGGCCGGACTGCTTCTATGGTGACATCCGTCGGAGCCAGCCCCGTTCCTCCAGTCGTGATAATGGCGTGCACCTTTTCATTCCTCAACAGTTCCCGAATAGTCGTCTGCAGGGCCTTGAGGTTATCGGGAAGGACTTTTCGCGCTTCGACCTGATGCCTGTTTTTTCCCAGCAACTCCTGAATCACATCTCCCGATGTATCGGTTTTCAGGGAACGCGAGTTGGAAAGGGTGACAACGGCAACTCCGGCGGATAATTTAGACCTGCTTTTATGTTCAGCTACTGAATCATTTAATTTTCGTCTAGGCATCGATACCCTCCGAACATATAGGAATGCTCATGATGCCATGCCCGGAAATTTTTTCCTAGCACCCATTTCTTTCACGCCTGTCGGGAATCGATGCGCATCTGGAGAAATATGAGAACGGTATTGTCTAGAAAGTGCCTGTTTGCCGGTCTAAGGTCCAAGGTGGCCGGTTCGAGGTCCAAAGTCCGAGGTTGAAGATTGAAAGTTGGAAATCCGTCCGGAGGCGAACCTTCGATGGATTGAACTCCAATCAAGTTAACCTCCGACGGGTTTTGAACTTGTGACCTCCGGTCTCCGATGTTTTTGTACTCGGGAATGAATCGCGAATTCCCCTCATATGTTTAAAGGTTTCCCGAATCCGGATCGAAAAGAAAGTAGTAGATATGGCAATGCCCGTCTACCCGGATCCGGACAGGTTTCCGGGTTGCGGCAAGTCGAACCATTTATTCGGATTTTTTTATGTGCGCTTCCGGCCAGCCAGTTTCCTTTCAGATTGACAAGGAACTTGAGATACCAAGCATTCCGCTGGTGCTGATCAAAATCATTCAAGCCCTGGATGACAATGCCAGCTCCGCAAAACAGCTTGAAGAACTGATCATGCACGATCCGGCGCTGTCGGCCCGGATTCTTCGGCTCGCGAATTCGGCATTCTACGCTTTTCGCGCTCAGGTAAAGACTATTTCCCACGCCATTACTCTCCTGGGAATAAACCTTGTTACCAGCCTGGCCATCGGGATCAATATTTTCGATACATTCACCAAAGGAGCAAAGTCGGAAGCGGCGCTTATCAATCAGTTATGGACGCATTCCTGCGGCGTCGCGGTTCTGGTCCGAAAGATCTGGATGCAGCAAAGCAGAGCCCAGAAGGAAACGGAATTCGCTTTTTTATGCGGCCTGCTGCACGATCTGGGGAAAGTGGTTTTTTTCAAAACATACCCGGGTAAATACGGATCCGTTTTTTCCGCCGAAAAAAATGAATCGGACTTGAGCATTTCCGGCTATGAAGAAGAGAACTTCGGTGTGGATCATGCCGTTGTCGGTGAAATGCTCGCCAAGCAATGGGGATTTCCCAAGGAATTGGCCAGTCTTATCCGAAAGCATCACGATCCGTCGGAAACAAAAACTCCATTGGTGGCTGCCGTTATGTTGGCGGATCATTTAGCCAAGGAGCTGAAAATCGGCTATGACGGAGATCATGGCATGAACGCAGAGGCGGACGTTGCCGAAATTCTGTCGAATTTATCAATCAGCGAGGGGGAATGGGAGCAACTGAAGGAGTTCGCCTCGCAGGAATGCGTCAACATCAAACAATTTTTCCAGATCTCCTAATGATGTTGCAAAGGGGTTGTTCATGGAGATAGAGGATAGAATCCGCAATCAGATAGAAGCCATCCTGATCAATGACGCCAGGAATTTTGACGAGATAAAACGGATGGCCTCCGACGACGAACCCCTGGACGCCGAGGTCCTGGCCGAGGAAAGGAACCTGTATAACAGGATCATCAACAGCTACAGGAATGCCGTCAGTGAGGTGAACAAGCTGCTGGAAGAGAA
Organism: uncultured Acidobacteriota bacterium; assembly: GCA_964586015.1. Taxonomy (GTDB): domain Bacteria; phylum Acidobacteriota; class UBA6911; order UBA6911; family UBA6911; genus UBA6911. The sequence continues at coordinate 5,658 of CAZPHK010000045.1, forward strand.
TATCGCCTCTCTGTCCAGCTTTTACCGGATCGTCGACAGCATCAAAGAGAAGAGGGATTTCCAGGAAATCTGCTCCAGAATAGTCGACTGCATCCTGCAGGATTTCAACGCCGATTACTGCAGCCTGCTGTTTCCAGATAATGACGCCATTCTGTGCCTGGAAGGGATCTGTGAAGAGCGTCGCTTTATCCGTATCCACACAGGGGAGAACCTGCTCGGGAGCAAGGAATTCGAACAGGAATTGACGCGCATGGCCGAAGAGCACGGCGACTGCCTGTATATCGAAGACGTGTACAAGGAATCTCGGTTTAATACCGTCGATTTCCCGGGAGTAGTCCGGTCGGTGCTGTGCCTGCCGATAACCCTGTGCAATCAGCCGGCCGGCTATCTGATCCTGAGCCACTCCTTGCCGAAGTTTTTCCACGACAACCACATCCGAGTGATACGCATCCTGGGGAGTTTCATCGCACATCTGAGATTGCTGCACTATAACGGGAATATCTCTGATCTTTCGAAATTGGAAGCCTTTTCTGAAGAGGAGACCCTGGAAGCTTCCGACGCAAATGCCGTCATACTGATGAATTTCGATTTGCCGGATTCGTCCGGTCGCCACGTCCCGCTGAACAGGGATTCCGTCTGTGAGATCCGTTCCAGGATCCGGAGGATTCTTGAGGGGAAGGAGTCCATCCTCTTTTACATGGACAGGGAACTCATGGTCTTTTTGCCGGGTGTATCGTCGGATCAGCTTCCCGAAAGGGTCCGCTGCATCCGTGAAGCTTTCTATTCCTGGCGGGAGGCTAGAGAGGATAGAAAAAACGTTCGCCTGAATCTCGGATTTTCGGTCTGTGAAGAAGATGAGGACCTTTCCAGAATGCTGGAGATTGCTTCAGTGGTCATGCATCCCGAAAGCGAAGAAGAATCTGAATTTATTTCAGAAGAAGAATGATTTGCCCACCGCTTTTCCTGTGTAATATTTTTACCCGAGAATTAAGGACAGCCTCTTTTTAATGCATTGCCTGACTAACCGTACCGCGCATTGCTCCATGTTCCATCGCGGTATCTGTAGAGACTGCATTTACTTCTATTGACACATAGACTCCAGAAAAACTAGAGTTCATAACGTAGCTTTCCCGGTACTAATTAAATCCGCGTCCATTTTGGATGCTGCTGTCGTCTATCACCAATACGAGGATACTCTTATGAAAATGAAAATATCCCGCCGTGAAATTCTGGGAGTCGGATCCGTTGCAGGGTGCGCCGTCATAGGAAGTTCCATTTTGAAAAGCGCTACTTCCGTCGGCCCATCCCCTTCAGTCGAGGCTTTGCCCTGGCCGTGGAAAAAGACGGACCCGGCCGAAATCCAGGAGCGCGCCTATCAGTCCGCCTGGGATAAAATCGGCTGCATGTACGGCGTGTGTGAAGCCATACTGGGTACGCTGGCCGACAAGTACGGTGCTCCTTACAATACCTTTCCTGTCGAAGCGACAATTTACGGTTCCGGCGGGATCGGCGGTATCGGGGCCGTTTGCGGCACCATCAATGCCTCAGGATTGCTCTTCAACCTCTTTGCGAAAAACCAGAACGACCTTTTTGCTCTCTGTTCTGAAATGTCTCTATGGTACGAAAAGACAAGTCTGCCGAGCTACAAACCCGGGAAGCCGAAAGTGGACATAGCGATTGTCAAGTCGACGGCCGGGTCAAACCTCTGCCATGTTTCTTCAACAGCCTGGGCGAACGCGTCAGGCTACAAGGTAATGACCAATGAGCATTTCGAGCGCTGCAACCGTCTGGTTGCCGACGTCGCCGCGCAGCTCGTTACCGTGCTCAATGAGTACAGCGCGGGCAAGATGGCCTTTAAGGAAAAATTGAATTCTTTTTCCCAGGAGTGTCTGTCCTGTCATGGAGCCGGGAATTCCGCAGCAAATGTCGCTGCCGGCATGACATGCAATCCATGCCACGAGAATCCCCATTAGCCCGAATTTTAATTTATTTCCGGATGTCGATTGGAATGGTCGGTCAGGCTGTTCCTGTCGGGACTGGGGCTGCAGAACTTCTCGAGCTTGGGGAGCAGATCGGAATACCTGGCCAAAATCCTGCGGGAAATGTCCTGAACCCTGTGCTCTTCGGTTTCGTTGCACGGTATCATGGCGCCGGTCCGTTCGCCCAGAATGGTGCTCAATCGGACCAGGTGCACCATCTCATGCGTCAGGATATAAACCAGGAAGGGATAAAGACCCGAAGAATGAAGCAGGTTTTCCCTTTCGGCAGCGGTTAGAATGCCGTGATCGTTCAGTTCGATGCGGTAGAAATCAAAAGGGCTTCGAATGCCGGTCCGCCGCAGATGGCGGACTCTTGCCAGTATAGGATCCGGTAGAGGTTCCCAGCCGTGATCTTCCCGGGTGAGAAGATCGTAGTGAAGCCGCTCCCAGCGGAAAGGGGGAATGCAGTAATATCCGGTCGTGCGCTCTTCCGCTTCGTTCAGGGCCTCAAAGACCAGACTCCTCTGAGGAGCCGAAAATTTTAAGACTTCCTTTTCAGGAATCATTTTTTGCCGTCAGCGCCTTTGGATTCGGTCGAAGATTTGGGTTTTTCCGCCGTTCCGGACGTTCCCGTATCGGATTTCGGTTTGTCCTGTGCTGTACTGCCGGAGGTTTTCCTGGCATAGTCGGTGAGATACCAGCCGGAACCCTTAAGCTGAAAACTTGAATGGCTGATCAATTTTTCCACTTTGCCCCGGCAGAATTTGCATTCCGTCAGGGGATCGTCGGTGATTTTCTGAAAGGCTTCGAATATTTCACCGCATTTTGAGCATTGATATTCGTAAATCGGCACGGGAAACACCTCCATAAACAAAAAACAACTAGCTAAATATAAGGTTGATAGCAACTTCTGTCAAATCTGGATTTTGGGAAAAATCCGTGATGACTCGATTTGGTGAGTATTTCCCGCCGTCTTTGGAAATGTCTTCGATCTATACATTAATTTTGAAATCAGTAATAATGGGGAGTCCTGAAATACTGAAAAAATATTAATGGTCAAAATGCCGGTTTTATTGTCGAGAATGTGGAGCCTCTGCCGTCGTGTCGGAGGGACATTTTCCCTGATGCTGAGACTGATGGGAAAAGCGTTCAGAGATCTGTGGATGGACGGAGGATTCACCCAGGCTGCCGCCATCTCCTATTATCTGGTTGTATCCATTTTCCCTATACTTCTCCTTTTGATCGGGGTAGCCGGTTTTATTCTTGATCCAAAGGAGATACAGCGCGAGGTTGTCCTTGGCTGGCTGAGCCAGTACTTTCCTTATATTACACGCGAGGTCTTTCGGGATAATATCCAGGCGATCATCGAAGCGCGTCGTTCCGTGACCCTCTTGGGATTTCTTGTACTGGTCTGGTCCGGTACCCTGCTGTTCGATGCGATCAATCAGGCCGTGAATGCCGCCTGGGGAATGAGGGGGAACTCCCGCTTCTTTCTGGACAAATTCAAGAGTCTTTTACTGATATGCGTCATTGTAACCGCGGCGATTTTTTCCACTTTTTTAACAACCCATGTTGCATTGGAATCGCGCTTTGAAAGCCTGCTTGTAAGATACCCCTCCATGAGCTGGGCGTTTTCTCAAGGCAGGGAGGCCGTCGCTGCTTTAACGGGAGCCTTGATCCCCGTCATGCTGAGTGTGGGGGCTTTCGGCCTGGCTTATCGCCTGCTGCCGCGGCTGCGAATTTCAATCAAGGATGTCTGGCCGGCGGCCGTCATGGCGTCGTTTTTCTGGGAAATATCCAAAAGATGCTTTGTCTGGTATCTGACGCAACATGCCGAATTCCGAAAGGTTTACGGTACGATCAGCGCCGTACTGATCCTGATGCTCTGGACGTACGTATCTTCCCTGATCCTTGCCTGGGGAGCGGAACTGACCTCCGAAATCTGGAAAGCACGCCGGAAAGTGAACCTGGACGACAAAAGAGATCAACCCTACATCGGCCCGATTTAAGCCGGGACTGCGAATGTCTTTTCGATGCCGTCCTTCTCCCATTCGTGTTCCGCGTTTCCCGTTATTCCTCCAATGTCGAACGTTCAAGGTCGAAAAGGATTGTGTGAATTCGGGGAAGAGTAAGCATATACTGGACGGCGTATGAATCCGGTTTTTCCCCTTATTTCCGCGGCATGTGTCCTCGGGGCGACATCGGGCCTTTCCCCGGGCCCTCTGTTGACCCTTGTCGTCGCCGAATCGTTTCGACGGGGTTTCCGTTCGGGGGCCGCGGTTGCCGTGGCACCTCTCCTTACAGACGCGCCTGTCATTCTGCTGATGATCCTGCTCGCAAAAATTCTTTCCTCCGTGAGTTCCGTCATCGGCGGACTCTACCTGGCAGGCGCCTGCTACCTTGCCTATCTGTCCGTCGAACAGTTCCGTTTTAAAGGTATGGAGATTGATAAGGTTTCAGACGCTGCCGTTTCATTCAGAAAAGGCGTGATCGTCAACCTGTTGAATCCTGCTCCCTATGTGTTCTGGCTGACCATCGGCGCCCCTCTTCTGGCGCAGGCAAGGGAAATATCCTGGACGGTTGTCGCAGCGTTCCTGGCAGCTTTTTACGGCCTGCTGGTCGGAATGAAGCTGCTTCTGGCGGTGCTGATCGGTAGAAACAGGCATTTGTTGAAAAGCGTCTATTACGGGGCCGTTATGCGGGGGATGGGAATCGTGCTGCTGCTCTTTGCCGCGATTTTCATTAAAAACGGCATTGAGAAGATATTCTGAGCAGGTAATCGTTCAGGGTTCAGGGTTCAGGGTTCAGGGTTCAGGGTTGAACGTTTATGTATTATGGCAATGCACAAAAATATCTGTCTTTCAACAGGACATTTAGAGATTAGAACTTTCATCATTTATCTGACTTTTTGCTTTTCATTGTTGAAAGGGCGAACACAAGGTTCGCCCCTACGTTTTATCCAAAGCCAGGCAAAATAACAATCAGGCTTTCGAAACCCAATCGCCCTAACCTTCAATCTTCAATCAATGGGCGAACACAAGGTTCGCCCCTACTTCTGATATTTATTAAGGATTTAATCGCTGCCACTCGCTTGCGGCGCGTTGCATGCAGTCTTCGATGGCCAGGCCCATAAAGTAATTGCCCAAAAGGGCGATGCCGGTGTTTTCGAGGCTCCGATCGATGTCGGCGACGATGTCTGCATGATGAATCCTTGGCGCGGGCAGGGTCAGATTCTGCCCTGCGAGGACATCCAGGTCCGATGAAGAAACGCCCAGAAGACCGCAGATGCGCTCCACTTTCTGTTCATGCGCGACGCCGGGACGGAAATGGAAAGCAAAGCCGCGCCAGGCCGGGTCGGGGAAGGGATCTCTCGATACCGCCGAAAAGAAAATATCGTCAACCGGCACGATGAAGGCGCATTCAGGCAAGGTGCATTTTTCGCGGGGAATCCGTGTCCCCAGGCTCTCCAGGGACGCGGTTTCCATGCGCCGGATCGCGTCCGAAAGCGCCGGGTAGTTTTTGCTCAGCAGTCCTGCCGCCGCACGATGTTCCACCGCGACAGCCATTGAAGAAGCACGAAGCGGTTCGCCCTGATCCATGTGAACTTCGAAACTGTTGGAAGCGGGCGACATGCTTGTAACAGTAATGCCTGTACGAACTTCGATATTCGGGTGCGCGGCGATCGCGTCGCAGATGGACAGCAGGCCCCCCGGAAAGCCGAAGCTCCTGGGAAATTTCTTTCGCCGTATTCTCTTTTTAAAAAGCGATCCGGGGCCTTCAGCCGGGAAATCATCCGCGTTCTGTGAGGGGACGGCTGCAAAGAAAGGGGACAGCATCCTGCGAAAATTGCGCGGGCCCAGGAATCCGGAATAGTGCTGCTCGAGAGTCCGGTTGCGCTTGTCGCGGAAAAACCCAAAAGGTGCATGCAGAATGGTTTCAAGCCAGTTGAGGCGCAGCAGGATCCTGGGAGGAGTGAGCCAGTCGATAGTATCGTTTTTCAGCAGTCCGAAGTGGACGCGCGCAGGACCTCTCTGGACCAGCCGGCCGGCCAGGCCGGTTTCCTCTGCGACATGGAGCAGCTCGGAATAGGAGTTGTAGACCGTGTGCGCCCCCAGCTCGTACCAGTAGCCGTCATCGAAGCGGTAGGAATAAATGCAGCCGCCGATCCTGTCTCTCCGTTCCAGTACCAGGACTCTGCGCCCGGCACGGGCCGCTTTCCAGGCATAAGTCAGTCCACTGATACCTGCGCCGATAATAATGATATCCGGATCGCTCATTGTGCGGTCCCCCGGCTATCGTCCATTGGGATACATGTCCAGCATCCGGCCCAGTTTACCCATCTTTTTACACTCAACGTAATAATCTTCTCCAACGAGGACAAGAACCGGAGGGCCGCCCCCCTCCTTTACCGGCATGGGCGGGTAACCGGAGAACTCCGGCTGCTTGTCTTTCATTTTTTTTGCCTTGCCCACGTCCAGCATGGGGAAATCGCCGAAGGTTGTTCCCATGGCTCCATAATGTTTCTTCATCTCTTCAGGTAAGGAGGAATCGGGATCCGTGGTTACTATGATCACGACATGGGTCGACAGGAGTCTCCTCTTGTCTTCGGGAAATGTTGCATATGCCCGCACCAGGTTGTCTAGGCTCCTGGCCCTGCCCGTGTGGGGATCGTAATTCTTGTGAAACTTGTCCATGCTGATGAATGTTTTCAGCGGTGTGTCGCAGTTGTCCAGATATCGGCGGAAAAATTCACAGGTCCTTTCATATTCGTGAAAGTAGCTTCCGTTTGTATTGTAGGTGGGCAAAACACCGGCGTTTCCCGTTGCGATCAAAATATCGACCAGATCCCTTCCGTTCTCTTCCCACAGTGTCGGTTCTCCGCCGGTAAAATTCATGTTCCAGTAGGAATCTTTCAGGCTCGTGCAGTCGCGAATGGCCGTCATAACCTGGTCCCAGGCCAGCCGGTATCCGGGGCGGATGATATGATCTTCCGTGTCTCCGATGTAAATGTATCCGCAGTGTTCGCAGCTGAAGTTGCACTTGTGAAGCAGTGAAACGCCCATTATATTCGTCGGAGTTTTTTGCTCAGTCATTGATATCCCCTTGGCGAGAATTCGTTTTCACCTTTACATGCCGATAGAACCGACAGCTTGGGACTGATGGATTTGAACCGAATAAAAAATACGTGTTCGAACACAACTGACGGCGTTCCCATCCCTCTTTCAAGTATCGGTCGTTTGCCGTGGCACCGGCTACGGATACTGCCAGCGATTGTACTCCAGGTTGGAAGAAATCGCTTGTTTTTCTCACTTGGGTCCTATAAAGGGCCGGTTCTTGTGCGACCCGGTGTCGGTCCAGAAGAAACACGGGCTGAGATCCCGGGCCCGGACATTGTCATGCATACCCGTCAAAGGATTCCCACGACTTTTAAACCAGGTTGGGAATATCGGTAAATCCCATGTTTTCAGCATCTTAATATTTGTATCTATTTGATATAATTAGTTTTATGAGAATGCAATCCCTGAAAAAGCCTTGACACCAGGAGGATGAAGTCATAATATTTTGAACTCAAAACTTTTGAGATGAAAATTATGAACACACTATTCCCCAAGCAGGAAATACTTGATCACGTGCTTGTCGCGCTGCGACGCATAGTCCGATCCATCGATCTACATTCCAAGAAACTGGTGCAGACTCACCGGCTGACAATACCCCAGGTCGTCCTATTGCGGGAGATTCAAAGACGGGGACGTTTGTCTCTGAGCGAGTTGGCAAAGCATGCAAGTCTGAGTAATGCAACAGTTACCGGAATTGTGGACCGGCTCGAAGCCAGGGACTTTGTGCGGCGCGTTCGCAGCGAAACCGACCGTCGCCAGGTTTTTGTTGAGATCATCACCGACGGGGCGAAGCTGATGACGGCTATGCCTCCACTCTTACAGGAAAACTTCATACAGAAACTGCAGGAACTGGAAAAGTGGGAACAAGCCCAGATCCTTTCCTCGCTGGAACGGGTCGCCTGTCTGATGAATGCGGATGAGATTGAAGCGTCTCCAATCCTGGCTCATCACATGCTGACTGCATCCGAGGACGATATTAATGGAGAAAATAATCTATCGGAAGCTTCGGGAGAGCCCCTCTCGAAGGCTTCCTCGCCGCGGGATCGGGATAAAGCAGGGAGCAAGGTTCCTGATGTTCGTTTTCACGTTGTCCATTCCCTGAATGAGTTTCCCCGGGGCGTGGATATAAAGACGCTGACCGATTTTCTGCACGAAAGCCTGAAGCCTTACGAAGATACGCCTGAAGACATCGAACACGGCATACGGGATGCACTCTCCGCAGTCGGACGCGAGGGGGGATTTCTGCTGATCTCCGAGCTGCAGGGCCGGATTATCGGGGCTCTTGTGATGCAGAAAACGGGGATGAAAGGCTATGTGCCGGAGAACATCCTCCTGTTCGTCGCGGTGTCGCCGGATCAGCGGGGTAAAGGAATGGGACGAATGTTAATCGAACGTGCCCTCGATATGGTTGAGGGCAGCGTCAAACTCCATGTCGAATACGACAACCCGGCCCGCAGACTCTACGAAAGGGTCGGATTTACCAGTAAATACGCAGAAATGAGGTACGTAAAATGAACAGAATCCTCATAAATCTGGACGCTGTCTACGAGAACCTGGAAACCATCGGCAGATGGATGAATGGCCACGGCGCCAGCTGGACGGTTGTAACGAAGGTGCTCTGCGGCCACCAGGATACGCTGAAGGCTCTTCAATGCATGGGAGTTCGTTCCATGGGGGACTCCCGGCTGGAAAATATCCGGTCTATCGAAAGAATCCATCCTGAATTCGAATCCTGGTATCTCCGGGTTCCGGACCTTACTTCCGTTTCCGATGTAGTCCGGCTTGCCGATGTGAGCCTGAACAGTGAAATCGGTGTTATAGAAGCTCTGAATGAAGAGGCGCGCAAGCAGGACCGATTTCATGGCGTGGTGATCATGATAGAGCTGGGTGATTTGCGGGAAGGCATTCTGCCCGGATCCCTGATAAACTTCTACAAACATGTTTTTCATTTATCCAACATTGAAGTGAAAGGAATCGGAGCGAATCTCGGCTGCATGGCCGGCGCGGTCCCTACGGTGGATCAATTCATGCAGCTGATCCTTTACAAGGAACTCCTGGAACTGAAATTCGAACATCCCCTGCATTTGATATCCGCCGGTTCTTCAGCCGTCCTTCCCCTGATCCTGGATAAGCAGCTTCCAGTGGGAATCAACCATTTCCGCATCGGTGAAGCCATTTTTCTCGGGACGGACCTTATCAATGGAGGCATCCTCCCGGGTCTTCGGGGGGACGCTATCGTCCTGGAGGCGGAAATAGCTGAAATCAAGAAGAAGAGCCTGGTTCCTTTAGCGGAAACGACATCCATTGCTCCTTTTATTTCCGAAGTAAACGAAGAGAGAATCCCGGGGCAGAGAGGATTCCGGGCACTGATCAGCATCGGCAATCTCGACACTGAAATATCGGGCCTGACGCCGGTCAACCCGCAGTATTCCATCGCGGGTGCGAGCAGTGACATCACCGTTGTCAATATCGGGGATGACAGAGACGGACTCAAGGTGGGGGACACCATTCAGTTCACTCCCAACTACGCGGCCTTTGTCCGGCTTATGAATGGAAGATACATAGAAAAAACGGTCCGGCCTGCTGTTGAAACATTCAGGAATAACCGGCAGGCGGATTCTTTTGAAGTGGCTCCGGTGCTCGAACAGGCGACGCGGTAAAAAAAGAAAACAAAATGCCACGGAGTTTAGTCCGACTATACGGACGCAACCATGCGGTATGGAAATGCGGTGCCCGCACCTGATCGGCCGTCGATTCCGGACGCGGGCGATAGCCTGAAGGTTATCTCAGGATCCGTTGGGCTTGATTTATCCTTATAAACAGGGTCTCAAGTCGACCGAATATGGAGGCGATATCGCATGACGGATGGAATGATCCTTTGGACCATTGTCATCGCGTACATGGTTTTTATCTTCGTCAAGGGGGTCTCCAAGGCCGGCAAAGTGGGGGATGCGGACGATTTTCTCGTCGCCGGCCGGAATATCGGCTGGTTTTTGCTTTTCTGCACGATGGGCGCCACGGTCATTGGGGGCGGTGCGTCGATCGGGGCCATCGGGAAGACTTACGACTGGGGCGTTCTGATGCTGATCGTCTCCACCGGCTGGTACCTGCACTTCATAATCTCCGGTTTGTTTGTCGCTCCGAAATTCCGTGAAGCGAAGCTGTATACCGTCGCCGGCTATATGGGGCACCGCTTCGGGGAAGGGCCGCGGTTTGTAACCCTGATCCTTTCGCTGCTCTTTTCCGTATTTATAATAGCGGCCCAGATGGCTGCTTTCGGCACCGTTCTGGCTGCCATCCTTCCTGAATTTGCCGATGCGTCCCGGATACTGATGCTGGCGATCCTGATCGGCGGCGCCATAGTTGTTGTCTACAGTACAGCCGGAGGCCTGCTGGCCGTCATTCATACCGATGTATATCAGTTCATTATCCTGATGCTCGGTTTTTTAATCACGCTGGCTTTCTGCATCCCCGATATAGTCGGATCCTATAACCCGGATACGCACAAATTCGTGCCGACGCGTTTCGGCGTCGTCGATCTGCGGAAACCGGGAAAGCTGGCGGACCGATTAAGTTCGGGAAGGGACCCTGTTTCCCGTTATCTGGACGGGCGGTTGTCCGAAAAAACCCGCGCCCTTCTTTCCGGTTATGAAGCGGATCGGAAGGTGATCCCGACCCTGAACCGGGCGATTGTCGACGACCTGAACACCCTGGTGACGGGACAGGAGAGCATCTACAATCCCGAACGCTTTGCCGACGTCGATTTGACGCGGCAGACAAAGGAGCTGATTGCATCCGATCCGGAGGGGCGGGACCTGTCCCGTTTAAATCTCTCCCTGATTCAGGACGCCTATCCGGATGCAATTACGCGAAACAGATTCATCCCGCGCAATTTCTTTCTTCCTCAAGGCAACAAGGGCTGGCTGTTTCTGGTTACGACGCTGCTGGCCTTCCTGCTCGGAGAGACCTTCGCTCCGGGATACGCCACGCGCTATTGTGTCGGTAAAAACATCCGGCAAACCCGGCTTGGCATTGCGGGAGTGGGATTCTTTCTTGCCGCCGTTTTTCCGGCGATTCTCTTCTTTATCGCGCTTTACGCGCGCATTCATTTCCCGGATATCGAGCCGCAGCAGGCGCTGCCGATGGTGGTCCGGCAGCTGCACAATCCCTTCATCGGGGGGTTGATTATCGGGGCCCTGATGATGGCCGTCATGTCTTCGGCGGATTCCGCCCTGAATTCATCCACCGCCATTTTCGTCAAAGACCTGTTCGAACATCAACTCGGATGGAAAGATCGTGGAGACGGGCGCACACTGAAACTGGCGCGGATCTGTTCCGCTGTTTTAGGATGCGCTGCAATCGCCGTAGCCGTAATATGGCCCGATATCATCGGCCTGCTGCTTTTCACCTATCATGTGTGGGCGCCGGCAATAATACTTCCCGTTTGCGTCGGAGCTTTCTCGAAAAGACGGTCTCCCGCCCTGACCCGCAATATTTTCATCACCATGGTCGCCGCGACGGGCCTGACCATGGCATATCGGGGACTCCTGTTTTTAAATGCCAGGGGCTGGTGGACGCCGCTGGGAGAGAACGTTTACACTTACCTGGACCAGCTCGATCCATCCGTTTTCGGAGTAGCGGTTTCCTGTGTCGTTTTTGTCGTCCTTATACTGTACGGCCACCTGGCCCGCGTTTCCCAGGATTAGCCGCGTCAGGCCTTTTGTAAAGAATCCATCGGCCCCGCTTCCCGGATACAGCTACGGCTCCCATGAAGCGCAGGCAGTAGGCCATCTTTTGCGCCAGCCAGACGGATCGGCCGGTTTCTTCAGCAAGGTCGGCTGTTGTGAAAAACTCCGGCAGCGAAGGCGGGACGAGCGCCTGCATGTCCTGGGGGTTTTCAAAAATCCATTGATCCACAACCTGCAGGAGCCGGCGTTCGTGGCTGCTCCAGCCCTTTCGCCTCCACTTGCGCGATCCGTCGTAGCGGCGAACCTGCTCCTCCTGAATCATGACGACATGCAGCGAAAAATCAGGATGGACAAGCAGTTGGGGAATGCTGACCAGCTCTTCGAAAACGGCTTCTATCGTTCCGTGTTTGGGAGATTTGCGTCTGCCGAGAATTTTCCGGCCGTTGCCGGATTGCCGGACAACCCAAAGGTCCCGGGCGATGGGGTAAACAAGCCGGACGGGATGCCGCTCGAGCAGTTTTGTAAGCTTGCGCCGGATGCGGAACAGGTTCGCGGTCTGAACCTCAATCAACAGTTCGCCCCGGACAATATCGACCGTGAATCCGTCCACGGGAACTTCCATCGAATCGTCCGGCAATGCAACCCATTGCTTCAGGGCCGCATGCAGCGGCTTTTCGTTCAGAGTACCGATTGAGTTTGGCACGACCTTCTCACGGCATTACGAATTCTTCAACAAACAGGGGAATCGGTCCGGCGGTGATAGTTTCGCTGTCGGGAGGGAGAGATGTCAAACATAAAGCGCGGTGTGCGCTAATCCAACCAGTAGTTCATTAAATAGAAGGTGGCCACGAAAACCAGAACGGGTACTACGATGTTAAATATCCTGTAGATACGCATATTCAGGGGCCTGATTTTTGCGTGAATGACTGCGCCCGCAGCGTAAAGAACGGCGGCTCACAGTGCTGCAGAAACCAGAGCGAGCGCGATAGGCATTCAAGTATCTCCTCAATACCCGGAAGTTTAATCGGCGAACTCCGCCTGTATCGCTTTGGGTATTAACCCGGCTTCATGGGCGCGGTCGAACAGGAGCTGCACGGCACGGCGTCCCTCTTCTCCATAGTCCACCGTTCTATCGTTGACGTACATGCCTACGAAACGGTCGGCGGTTTCCACGTCCAGGTCGCGCGCAAACTGCATGGCGTAGTCCAGGGCTTCTTTTCGGTGATCCAGGCCGTACTGGATGCTTTCTCTCAGAAGGCGGGATATTTCCACGATGTCTTCCTGCCCGAGGTCTCTACGGATCACATTACCGCCCAGCGGCAGGGGAAGCCCGGTTTCCCGGTCCCACCATTCGCCGAAATCCACGATTTTATGAAGCTGATGGCTGGGGTATGTCAGCTGTCCTTCATGGATCAGCAGGCCGGCATCCACGGAGCCCTCTTTCACCGCATCCATGATTTTATCGAACGGGATCACAGCTTCCTCAAAATCGGGTTGATACAGCTTCAGAAGAAGATACGCGGTAGTCAGCTTGCCGGGAACCGCGATCTTTTTTCCTGCAAGTTCATTCGGGTTCATGGCTTTGCCCGCCACGATCATCGGGCCGTAGCGGTCCCCCATGCTGGCTCCCGACGGCAGCAGGATGTAGCGGTCCTCAATATAGACATATGCATGGAAGGATACGGCCGTGATTTCATAGACACCGTCGAGCGCTTTGCGGTTGAGCGTTTCAATATCCTGGAGCGTGTGGCTGAAACGGAATTTGCCTGTCGGCAGCTTCTCTTTAGCCAGAGCGTAAAACATGAATGCGTCATCCGAATCGGGGCTGTGGGCTATTCGTATCTCCATTTATTCCTTCCTTTTTTACAGGGAGCGTTATTGTTCCGCTTTCCAGTATAACAACATACCCTATTTATCGGGATTGTGGCCGAAAATTTCCTTGCGGAAAAAGGTGATCAGGGCTTCCTTCCGGGCGCGATCCTTTGCGTGCAGGGGAATGAGGCTCTTTGCAGGCCATAGCAGCAGGGTCATTTCGTATTCCATCGTGAATCCCTGGCCGCTGAGATACCACGCATAGACCAGCCCGAACAGCAGGCCCGGAGGAATAAAGCCGCCGTCTCTGTTGATGGTGATGCGGAAGATCCGGTCGTTGGAAGGATCGGGATTCATGCGCGCCAAAGCCAGGTAAGCGCGAAGCTGGGAATCGGTGAGGTAGCATTCCTGTTCGGTTTCAGGCTTCAGCGTGATTTCATAACAGCGCGAGCCGTTCTGTTTAATCCATCGGCGTCTCTGAATATACCTGCCCAGAAGGGATTCTCCGAGCGCCACCAGAATGTCCTGGCGAAGTCTGGGGGAATTGAAAAGGAGATCCTCGCGCAGCTTGAGATACAGGTCCCCGGGATCGAAGTATCCCAGGACGTTATCCAGTTCGGTGCTGCGATTCCACCGGTCGGTCGGGATGATCCGAATGCCCCTGAAGAAATTCAGATGCGACGGCTGCAGATCCCGGTTTTCCCATGCGAGGTCTATCAACAGATCCCGCAGTTCAGGAGGCCGGATGTACTTTTTTTTCAGGACGGCTTTGATTGTTTGCATGTAATCGCAAAGCAGGGGGCTTCGCTGGATTTTTTCGGAACGATGCTTCCCGGATTTTTTCACGGGAGCGGTCTTCCTGACAGTCTTCGGCGGTCTCAGCCGGTAGGCTTTTCTCTTTTTCAGAAACTTATCGACGTACAGAAGGGTCCGGATAGCCAACGCAAATCTTATGGGATCGTGGTGAATCAGCTTGATAAAATTATCGTTTTGTGGCGCGAAAAGAGTCGCTTCTACAGGGGTGACGTTCATGGCTTCGACCCGGAACCGGTCCATGTGGATCGGGCTTTTCCCCTCCAGCGCGTAGTTGCGCAGGATATTTCCGGGAATGTGTTCCATGTTTGCGCTCAATACCACGTCAAACAGACCTTTAATCCCGCCCCGGATATTGCGCCCGTAAGCTTCGATCAGCTCCGAAACCAGGAATCCGCGTCCCTGGTTTTTAAAAGACTTATCCGTTTCGCCCTCCTGCACCCACGAGTTGGCTCCAAGGATTTTCAGAGCCCTGGTGTTGGAACGGATAGCTTCAACGATCGGTTCCAGCTGGAGAATAGGGATGATGCTCGTATACAGGCTTCCGGGAGCGAGTATGATCAGGTCCGCTTTCTTTATGGCATTCCGGATCGAGGCGCTTACGACCGGTTTCCGGGTGAATTCCACCGTGATCCGTTCAACGGGTGAACTGCGGTTTGCCAGTGCGGATTTGCTTTGTCCGTATACCTCGACACCGTTTATATAGCGGAATTTCAACTGTCCGGGAGTGGCTGTTGCGGCGTGGATGCGCCCGACGGGCGCTCCGATCAGGTCCGCTATCCGGTTGATGCCGGTCCGGATCTCACGCAGTACGGGCGGGCGGTCCGTTCTGCCCGTTGCCGCCATGAAAATGGCGGATGTAAGAAAAATATTTCCAAGTGCATGGCCTGCAGGCGGGATCGTGGGTCCGGACCCCGCGGGAGAGACGTACGTTCCGAGTTCTCTGAGGGTACGAGCCAGTGGTTTCGGACACGCGGATCTGAGGTGGTGGGAAACCAGAAGCAGCGGATTCTTGTAATAGGCGAAATTCGCGGTCCGTTGCGTGAAACGATAGTTGAAAAGGTGGTGGAGGATGCAAACCACATCATAAATCCGCTCTCCGCGGATGCTGTATTTTCGCTGCAGGTTTTCGTGGAGGATCGAAGACAGCAGCATCTTCCTTAGATCGCCGATTCCGCCTATTATGGGCAGAAATTGCAGCAGCCTTCCGGTGGATCCACCGTCATCGGTTGTACAGACTACGAAGTCCAGGGAGTCGAACTCGCATTTTATCCCTACATCGGATCGGGCCGGCCAGTTCGGCAATTGGGAATTTCCTCCCACGATGGTCGAAAGTCCCGTGCCGCCACCCAGAATTACAGCGCGGGTGTCCCGAATATCAAATCGAAGGATTCGTTCGGCCAGCTTTCCTGTATCGGCGGGGGCATTGGACGACAGGGTTTCGGTTAAAAGGAATTCCAGGAGGTGTTCTATCTCGGTTCTGGAAGCATCCGGCTTCCAGTTTGAGCTCGTTGGCAAATCCGTCGATGGGCTCATGATTAAAATTTCCCGTACAAAAAGGATTCAAAAAATCCAGAAGCTCGACTTCGCTCATCCCTGGGCGTCAGAATAAAATCCCGAATTAATTGATTCTCCGGAACTTGGACTGAAGGATTGCAATTTTTTCCTGAAGCGAGGGTTCAGGCAGATCGGATGCGGATTCCTTCTTTTGCTGGGACTCGTCCCTTTTACCCGGCTTCCGGGATCCTTTTTTTCGCAAACGGGACGGGTTTGCGCGGGCACGATCCGGTTTCGGGCGGCCTTTAGCTGCCGTGTTTTTGTTGGACGATGCCGGGGCCGCAGAGTCCGCTGATCCGGCCTGGTTTCCGGCGGCGGTCTTTTCGGTTTTTGCTTCCTGTTGCGATCGTTTGGCGCCATGTCGTTGCTGTTTCCTGCGTTTTCTGGGAACGGCCGGCAGCAGCGCTTTCATGGATAAACCGATTCTCTTGGTTTCGGTCTCCACAGAAATGACTTTGACCTGGACGATGTCTCCCACCTTAACCGCTTCGCGGGGATCGCGGATAAAGCGGTTCGACATCTGGCTGAGATGAACCAGGCCGTCCTGTCTTACTCCAATATCTACAAAGGCCCCGAAATTTGTAACATTGGTAACGATACCTTCAAGCGTCATGCCCGTTTTAAGATCGGACATACTGGTTACATCGGCCCGGAATTTGGGAAGCTTGAAGGTTTTTCTCGGATCCCGGCCGGGTTTCAACAACTCTTCCCGGATGTCTTTCAGGGTGGGGATTCCGGCGGTCTCGGTTGTGAAATCTTCAAGCTTAAGGGACAGGATCTTTTCCCTGTTTCGAAGCAGTTCGCCAATGCCTGTTTCCAGGGCTGAAGCCATTTTTTCTACTATGGGGTAGGATTCGGGATGTATGGAAGTGCCGTCGAGTACGTTTTCCCCGTCAGGAATGCGCAAAAATCCTGAAGCCTGTTCGTAGACGGCTTCATCGATTCCTACGGCCGCAGGGATGGACTGCCGGGACGGGAATGCCCCTTTGCTTTTACGGTAGGCGGTAATTCTTCGCGCGATTTTATCGTTAAGGCCCGAGACATAGCGAAGCAGGGATTCTCCCGCGGTATTGACATTGACGCCGACTTTGTTGACGCAGAATTGCACGGCGCGCAGCAGCTTTCGATGCAGTTCCTTCTGGTCCACGTCATGTTGATACTGGCCGACTCCGATCAGTTTGGGATCGATTTTTACCAGTTCCGCAAGCGGATCCTGGAGCCTGCGCGCGAGGCTTACGGCGCATCGCGCCGACGGAGTCCAGTCCGGAAATTCTTCGCGGGCAATTCGTGAGGAGGAATAGATCGCGATTCCGGCGTCGTTAACCGCCGCTATGAGAATGTCCCCAAGGTTTTCATCCGCGATAATCCGCCTTAAAGCGGCCTCCAGTTCCCGGGCCCGGGGGCCTGTCCCGATGGACAGCGCGCGCACCTTGTGTTTGACGATCAGGCCTTTGAGGGTCTCGCGCGCTGCTTCGAATTCGCTCGCCGGACTTTCCGTTCCGCCTTCCTGCGACGGTGCCGACTCCTCTTTGGCGGAAACGTGCAGAGGCTCTACGGGCGGATTCTCCTTAAGGACCGCGTCCTGCCGGTTCGATTCCGGTTCTTCCGGCAGCGCGGTTTTCCCCGGTTCGGATGTTTCAGGCTTGGCCGTTGCTTCTTCCGGAGTCGGAACCGGTCCGGAATTATCCGCTGCGGCGGTTTTAACATCCGCAAGGGATTCCGGTTCGGATTCATCCGTCGGGATGGGCTCTTCCTGTTTGTTCTCCGGACCGGCCGGTTCTGTTTCATCGGCCGTGGCAGCCTGCGCCTCTGATGACGGTGCGGATCCGGAATCCGCCGATTCCGTGAGGGATTCCCGCTTTTCTCCGGATTGCGCCGGAATCGAATCACTCTTGGCGGCGGCCGAACCGATTGCGGCAGTACCGGTTTCTCCGGAGTCCTTCACGGTACTGGATTCCTGTTTTATCTCCGTATGGGCCGGTGTCTCATTGCCGGTGGCGGTGGTTTGATCGACTGCCGGAGGCGCGGCTTCAGCAGCGGGTGTGGCTTCGGTCGCGGAGGCTTCAACCGGAATTGCAGGCTGGTCCGCCGGCGGGTTTACGGGTTCGGAACCGGCCGAATCGGTTGGCGGTTCCTTTTTGTCGGGGGCTGCATTTTCGTTACGGCCCTGACGGGCTTTGCGAGGACTGGTGAAGCGGACCTTAGCGCCTTCCATGAAGGTGCCTGTTTCGTTTACGACCGCCACATTGCACTCTTCGTCCTTGCCCCAATCCAGTCCCATGACGACAATGGGACCGGCCGGCGGGGAGAGAAGCAGATTCGTAAGATTTTCCTGGAATACGCGGATCGCCGCAAGATCCGCCCGTTCCTTCAGCTGCGTCCGGACTTCCGTTTCAATCAAAGGTTTCAGGATTCGCGCATAGCTTTCACGGATCGCCGCCTCAAGAACCGGGGCGAAAATGGAATCCCTGTCCCTGATGATGGAGGAAAACAGGTATTCCAGGGCTTTCGTATGGTCGCCCTCTATCGATGAGATGAGTATTCCTTCCTTACAGCCACGCCGGATCGCCAGGACCCGGTGCGACGGAATCGTTGTTACCGATTCGCGCCTTTCATAATACATGTTGTACTTGGTCTTCTGATTTACTTTGGCCGGCACGACACCGGATATCACATATCCGTCGCGTTCCAGCATCTCGCGCAATGCCCGGCGATATTCCAGATTGGTTCCGATCCATTCGGCGATAATGTCTACGACGCCTTGAAGGGCCTCTTCCGGCGTGGACAAGTGCTTGGATGCTTCGACGAAAACCTTGATATGCTCTTCCACGCTCCAGGCGTCGGGCTCCTGGGTCAGGAAATACTCGGCCAGCGGCTCCAGGCCTTTTCCCATCGCTTCAGATGACCGGGTTTTCTTTTTGGACCGGAACCTTTGCTGGAGGTCGTCGAGCTCGACCTTTGTCAGGCAGCTTTCTATCCGGGTGCGGATTTCGTCGGTGAGTTTCCCCTGGTCCGAGAGAGATTTCAGCAGCGCCGCCCTCTTGTCCCGGACTTCCCGGTAGTAATCCATGCGTTCCTGGATTAATCGCACTTTCGTTTCGTCCAGCCCGCCGGTAATTTCCTTGCGATAACGGACGATGAAAGGACCGGTAGCTCCTTTTTCGAAAAGATTGATCGTCGCCGAGACCGAACTCTCCGGTATGGCGGTTTCCTTGGCTATCCTACCTATAATTACAGCATCCATGGGCGATATTCTTACCGAGGTGGCTTATAGAATCAACCTGTAAATGCAGGTTGAAGTCCTGGAAGAGACTGTCCGGGGGGGGGCTTGTGGATAAAGCGGGTCAAAACGGATAGGGGAATCCGACCCCGGGAAGGGGCCACGTAGGCCGGTTGCCTTCGTCGGGCGCATTGTAGCGCGGTCTCTGATTCGCGTCCTGGGCGGACCTTCGGGCATCGTTCAGTTCGTTGTCGGTGAACTGGAGTTCGTAATAAGAAAACTCCATGGATTTCAGCAATTCCAGGTCGAATTGCGTGCCCGGTTCGACGACAAGGTCTTTCCCTCTGGTAAGCAGTACCTGGGCGACGCCTGCCGCGGCCCCAGCTCCGGCTCCGACCGCCATTCCCGTACCGGTCCGGCCCGATACGGCCCCTACGATGGTGCCTATTGAAAGGCCTGTAGCTGCGGTCCCTACAATTGTTCCTGCATCCTCTCCCTTGGAGGATCCTGTGCCGACGGATTCGGACTCACGGTCCAATTGCTCATCTCCCGGGCCGTGGATGCCGCGAAAAGTAGCTATAAGGTCGTGTTTTACGCCGTTCGGGAGCAGAATATCGTCGAATCGGATTACCAGCTTCCCTTTTCCCTTGATTCTTCCCGGCCGAACTACGTCGGTCAGCGTTCCGCGTATTTCGGAACCTTTGGGTATTGCCAACCGTTGCCGGATCCAGATCGGGTATACGGTCGTAGAGTAAACGATATCGCCGACCTGGCTGCTTTTCGTGTTCAAATAGGCGGTTATCATGATTGGAATAATGGTCCCCTCAGGGACCGTAATTCCATTTTCCTGTTCCCGGGCGTTTCCGGATTCCTGTGCGCCGGCCGGGTATACCGCGGTTATGGATATTGCAAGGATTATAAACAACGAAAAGGACTTAATTGTTTTCAGCATATCTGCGCCTCTTTAAATGCCTTATGCACTTTTTATAAAAATTTAGACGCCCGGACGCTTTCTGGGGTTCAATTAAAGCAATTATAACATTTCTCCACATTTTATAAATCCGGGGGAATTTCTTTTTCGTAATTCCGTCATGTAGATTCCGGCTTTGAAACGCGGCGCTTCCGGACCGGTACGTTGGAGCTGTATTCCCGTGAGAGGACCTATTTTCGGCGGATCCGGATCCAAAGGCTATTTGCTCTTTTTAATCATATTCGAACAGGTTAACCTATAAGTGTCGATGTACTGATGCCGGGATGCGGGTTAACGGCGGGTTAAAAATCATACTCACTGGGAGAGCGAATTATGGATTTGACTACAAGATACCTGGGATTGAATCTTCGCACGCCACTGGTTCCATCGGCTTCGCCGCTTTCGAATGAAATTGACGGCATCAAGCGTATGGAAGATGCCGGCGCTTCGGCCGTGGTGCTGCATTCCCTATTCGAAGAACAGGTGAAGGGTGAACTGGAAGAGGTGCAGGCCCGGATGATGTACGGGACCGAGAGTTACCCGGAAGCTCTGACCTATTTCCCGAAACCGGCCGAATTCATCACAGGGCCCGAAGAATATCTGAGCAAAATACGGAAAGCGAAGGAGTCGGTCCAGATACCGATTATCGCAAGCCTGAACGGCACCGCCCTGGGCGGGTGGGTGGATTACGCCAAACAAATAGAGCAGGCGGGTGCGGATGCCCTCGAACTCAACGTTTACTTCATTCCTACGGAAATGGACCGGACATCCGTCGAGATTGAACAGGATTATATCGATATCGTAAAGGCCGTTCAGTCCGTGATCCATTTGCCTCTCGCTCTGAAGCTTAGCCCTTTTTTCAGCAATATGACCCATATGGCCCGGCGTCTGGACCAGACGGGCGTCAACGGCCTGGTGCTGTTCAACCGGTTCTACCAGCCCGATATCGACCTGGAGGCCCTGGAAGTCAAGACCAGGGTAAATTTGAGTACGGCCCAGGACATGCTGCTGCCACTGCGCTGGATCGCCATTCTTTACGGGCGCGTAAAGGCCGACCTCGCCGCGACGGGCGGCATCCACACGGCACAGGATGCCGTGAAAATACTGATGGCCGGCGCCGATATCGTGATGCTCTGTTCCGTCCTGATGAAAAAAGGGTTGGAGTCGATTCGGAAGATTGAAACCGAAATGGCCGATTGGCTCTCGGAACACGATTATCAATCGGTGCGGCAGCTGCAGGGCAGCATGAGCCAAAGGAACTGTCCGGATCCGGCGGCCTTCGAGCGCGCGCAATATATGAAGACTATAATGTCTTCGAAATCATAATGACGTTGCAGGTTGCAGGTTGCACGTTGCACGTTAAAAACAAAAAGATCGTTGAACGTTACCCCGATCACTACTGTAGGGGAAACGTTGTGACGTTTGACGTTTAACGTATAACCCCCAACATTGAACGTGCGAACGTGTAAAACTCCGATGCAAAGCTCTAAATTGTTCCTGTATTTAAGGGGGAATATTTGAAAAGGGTTGAGGATCAGTGAAAAAGCATCGAAGATCTATATTAGGTGTATTGTTTTATATTTTTATTTTAAGTTCCTATCCGAATTTCCGCATTTGGAGTTCACAAGTAAAGCAAGAGGCATTTGAACACGAACTAATTGCTGTGCTGGCTTCGGAGAATCCAGAGGTGGCTACAAAAGCACTGAATCAGATTTTTGCAATCGGGGACTCTATGATCTCCTCGGTTGCCTCCTGTAAAGGAAATCGCAATTTATATTGGGGGTATAATCTTGGAAATTCAAATTCTCAAGATTTATTTTATCTCCCTCATAGGGAGGGGCCGGCAAAAACACATGTTACATTAGAGGTAACGGCTCTTTACCTTCTTGAAGCCATATTTAGAAAAGACTTAGAATACGCACAATCTCCGTTTTTAGTCGACCGCACCATTGCTAATCCTGAGATTACATCAATGAATTCTGAGACGACAAGTAATCGGGCTTGGTCATCCGTGGATAACTGGTTAATTTTATTGGACAAGTATGGAATAAGCCATTTACGAGAAAAACGAATCAATCCACTCTTTGAAGCCAATGCATCTTTTTGGGGTAGTAGTTGGGGGAAGCTAGATAACGGTGATTGATGAA
>CAZPHK010000046.1:0-27737 GCA_964586015.1 uncultured Acidobacteriota bacterium
CGGGGTTGAAGGAGCGGCAGCTTACCTATGAAAGCGTCATTGATCGACAGGGGCAAATACTACAGGGGATTGCTTGTCCTGATAGGAAGAGACAGGATTATCGACTCCAGGGAGCACGCGTTAATGCTGCAATTCGGGAAAATGCTGGATTTCGACGAGCGATTCTGCGAAGCCGCAATCGCAGACCTGTTGGGAAACAAGTATATCACCGATGAACCGATCATTTTTGATGAACCGGAGATCGCGGAATGTTTTTTACGCGATGCCCTCAGGCTGGCGCTCATTGACAAGAACATCCATTCGCATGAGCTTTCCTGGCTGAAAACAGTTGCCCGAACAAACAAACTGTCGGATGCCCGGCTGGCCGAAGAATGTGAACGCCTGCGCGGAGAAGATTTAACGGAAAATCCCCCCGAGAGTTTTCAGATCCATCGGTATCTGTAATCTTTATTCCTCAAGGGCGACACTGACTTTAAACGTTGAACGTCTGACGTTGAACGTTAGAACGTTAAATTTAAATGGGGTTGCGCACGCGTATACGCCCTAATGCAAAGACAGTCCCCCGTCGTGAATAATCAGCTGTCCCGTAACGAGCCGGCTGTCATCGCTTGCCAGGTAGATGGCCGTCCCGACAAGATCTTCGGGATAAGTCGGCCTTTTGATGCATCGCATGGGCAGCTGAATATCATCGAGCGGCACATGGGGGAACTTCTTGTTTCGGTCGAATTCATCGCCCCCTTCGGAATGCGTGAAACCGGGGGCAATGGCATTCACATTAATTTTATAGTCCCCCAGTTCCCGGGCCATTCCACGGGTAAAGGCCATGACGGCTCCCTTGGACGAGATATAGTGGGGCAATCCGGGAACGCCCTCGAAAATGGTTGCCGAGGCAATATTGATTATTTTTCCCCCCCGGTCCTTCATGTAGGGGAAAACCGCCTTGGTGCAATGAAAGGGTCCCAGCGTATTGGTTGCCATGACCTCCATCCACTCCTCCGTCGTCACCTCCATAAACGGCTTAATCGTCACCAGTGTTCCCGCATTATTCAGCAGAATGTCTATCGCGCCGAAATTATCCAGCGCGGCCCTGGCCAGCGCATCGCATTGATCCTGTTTGGTGACATCCGTTTTCAAATAAACGGCCTTGCCGCCCGCTTCCTGAACCGCCGCTACCGTTTTCGCCCCATCCCTGATATCGCCTATGACGACATTCGCACCCTCTTTCCCAAAACCAATAGCGAAAGCGGCTCCAAGACCACGGGCCGCTCCTGTAATGACGGCAACCTTCCCTTTCAGTCTCATATCCATTCTCCTTTCCCGGCAGGGTTCAGGCCGGGGTCAGATCAAGTTAAACCATTGACTTATCATAAGATAGTCCCATCCTCTCAGGGAATAACAGGTATTGGAAATGATTTTACGGCTTTTTAACCGCTCGAAGCAGCAAAATTTTCCAAGGATGTTATTTTTCCGAATCATTCAGGTACAGACAGGCAGGAACCGTGATAAGCTTTGCATTCTGAAATCTTGCCGGGCTGGTGTTTTCACCGAATGAAACACCTTTTTACAGGGACATGTCGGAAGACCTAAAATTAGTGATTCTCTTATTTTTTTGTATCGCTGAGTGTTAAACTCAGCAGGAATCTATATTGGAGGATATATACATGGAAATCAGATTTGCCGCCAGCGCATCGACCTCATTGTCTACCAAGACTTTTTTCAGTGACGAGAACGGATTTGCCGTCGCGTCCGTTATCGTGATGGGGAAAAAGGATTGCGTTCTACTTGATGCACAGTGGACGCTGTCCAATGCCTACAGGGTCATCACCGAAATCCTGGAAACAGGCAAAAATCTCACAACGATTTACCTTTCCCACGCGCATCCGGACCATTACTTCGGAGCCGGCGTCATCGCCAAGGCCTTTCCAAACGCCCGCGTGGTAGCCATACCTTCGGAAGCCCAGATTATCAACAAACAGTTCTTCGGAAAAATCGAGCACTGGGAAAGCATCATCGGAGCGCATAACGTGTGCCGGGAAACAACCGTTGCGGAAGCTCTGAAGGATAACTACTTCGAACTGGAAGGACACCGCCTCGAAATCCTTACAAAAGTCATGGGGGACATGCGATACAACACGATGGTCTGGATCCCCGACATGAAAACCCTGTATGCAAGCGACGTACTGTTCAACCAGTCCCACCCGTTCACGTGTGAGCTTACAAAAGAAGAGCGCGCCCAGTGGATCGCGGATGTGGACAAGATTGAAACCATGGGCGCCGAAACCATCATCCCCGGCCATCAGAAGCCCGGAATGCAGTTTGACAAGAGCGGGCTCGACTTCACCCGGGAATATATCGTTGCGACCGAAGAGGAACTTGAAAAGCAGGACACCGTCGAGGGTTTCTACAAAGCCATGGCGGATCGTTTCCCCGATGCCAATATCTGCAGATTGAGTAATGGAATGAATTCGGCCGTGTTCAAAGGCGGCCTGGACTGGAACTGGCGGGAAATAGAATAGCCGGCCGGCGAACCGAAGCAGCTCATTTTCCACACGGCAAGTAAAGATGGCCGGGGGGACAAAAATGCCCCCCGGCCGTTACTTTATTTAATCCACATTATCAGGCGATCTTTGCTAACCCGAAAGCAACTGAAATTCCAGGTCAATTGCCGTCATCCCTGGACAGAACCATAAAGGTCTGCTCCAGTCTTTCTCCGTTTTCATCCACTAAAGTCAGGGTGTGCAAACCGGGTTCCGGATCCAGGGCAATCTGATGTATATTCCGGGTCTCGCCCAGAAACTGCTCATCGAGATGCCAGTATATGAGTAGATTCGGATTGCGATGAGCAGCCTCAAATACGGTCCTCCCCCGGGTTCCGTCCAATTCAACAGGAACGTAGATTTCTCCGTTTGCCCGGGGATAGATAAGCGATAGGGATGCCGTATCCCCCCCCGGAAAAGACTCCAGGCAATCACTCCGGTAGGGAGGAAGGGAACGGTAGTCCGAATGATTGCGCTTGTAAAACCACTCCCAGGCCGTGGGCAGGACGAACCATTTGACCTGCCGGATAGCGCCGATGCGTTCGCAGGATCCGTGCACCCTCCACGTGAGAGAATTGTCACACGGAACAAGCCTGCAGTAGGGGCAGCTTCGGGTTCTTAATCCGGCCAGTGGAACATACATAGGCCTTGTTTCCTCGCAGTAGGGGCCGGCGCGATGGCCGCTGCGCGCGCACACCTCAATTTCAGCCATTTCTGATTCCGGAAATTCGAACCAACCTGAATGGTCCAGAAGGCCGAATATTTCAAAAAGAATGGGAGCGGCCGTGGAAATTCCGGTCAATCCCGGGCGTCCCTCACCGTCGGCATTGCCTACCCAGACTCCGACGGCATACCGGGGGGTGACCCCCACCGCCCAGCCGTCTCTCAAACCGTAGGAGGTTCCCGTTTTCCACGCGATCTTCTGCGAAGAAGCAAAATTGCGCCAGGCGCTTTCCTCATCGGGACGGGACACTTCAAGCATAGCCTGCAGCGTGGACCAGGCCGCACCGGGACCGGGAAGAGTATCTTTTGATCCGTCGGAATCCTCGCCGCCGGATAGAAGATAGCGGGGCCTGCCGTAGGGAGAACCTTCCTTCGCTTCATCCTGAAAGAAGCGGTTTACAGTCCGGGCCAGGCCGGCATAGATTCCGGTTATGTCCCACAGCGTCCCTTCGGCGCCTCCCAGGATAAGGGTCAGCCCATAGCCGGAGGCGGACCGGTGCAGGCTGGTCATACCCATATCTTTCAACAAATTGTAAAAGCGGTCCACTCCGTATTCATTCAGCATCCGCACGGCCGGGATATTCATGGATCGCGCCAACGCTATATGGGCCGGGACAGCCCCCTGATAGGTCTTGGTAAAATTCTGGGGCATAAAACTGCCGATCCGCGTAGGAATGTCCGGCACCAGTTCCTGCGGAAGCATTTCCCCCGAATCGAGCATGGCGGCATAAAGCAGAGGTTTGAGGATGCTGCCGGTGCTGCGTCGGGCCGTAATGACATCCACATGGTTTCCATGGTCGTGGTCCGAAAGATCCGGAATGTTGCCGACATAGGCAAGGGCCTCCCTGGTATCGACATCCAGGACCAGAGCCGCAGCGTTATGAATGCCGTTGCCTGCAAGCCGGCGATGATGCCTCAGAACGATTTCATTAACGCGGCTCTGGAGTGTCTTGTCCAGAGAACTTATGAAAAGGGAATGCATTCCGGCCGCCCGCTCCTGTTTGATGCGGTTCAGAAGGTGAGGCGCCAGCATGGGCAGAGAGTGGGGAGCCGACGGCAGCGGCTCGGCTTTGGCCAGGGAACATGTCAGGCTGTCGATGACTGCGTTGCGCTCGAGTTTATCCAGCAGACTGTTCCGCTTTTCCAGCAGCCGGTCCGGACTTCTTCCGGGAAAGACGAGCGATGGATTGTTCGGCAGAACGGCCAGCATGGCGGATTCAGCCCAGGTTAACTGGTCCGGTCTCCTGGCGAAATAGCGCCAGCACGCCGCCTCGAGTCCAACCACATTTCCGCCGAAAGGAGCGTGAGCGGCGTAAAGGGCCAGGATCTCTTCCTTGCTGTAAGACAGCTCAAGACGTACCGCCAGAATCATTTCCTTGATCTTTTCCACGACAGTCCGCGAGCGTTGGTTGCGCGACAGCCGGATGACCTGCATGGTCAGGGTGCTGGCGCCGCTCACGATCCTGTGAGACCGGAAGTTATCCAGGGCGGCGCGGCCTACGGCCGGAAGGTCCACTCCCGGATGACGGAAAAAATTCCGGTCTTCATAAAGGGTGACGGCCCGGACGAACTTTTCCGGCAGTTCCTCCCGCGGCGGGAATCTCCACTGCTCGTCCTCGGCAATGGAAGCTCCTATGAGCTCTCCGTTTCGGTCCAGTATCACGGTGGAATACGGAGTCTGAAAAAGCTCTCCCGGAAGGCAGAGCCAGAAGAGCAGTCCCGCAAGGATCGGGACCAGCAGGCAAAGCCGCTTCCACCATAATATGGAAGGTCGCGTAACATTATGCTCCCGGATCCTGCGGATCAAACGTTTCATTTGAATCAGATTCCCTGTCTACTCTCTCAAATTTCCAGCCTCGATGGGCGAACACAAGGTTCGCCCCTACCTAAAAGATATTAAAGCGTCGTTGCACGTTTCAGGTTGCACGTTGAACGTTAAAAGAAAAAAGC
This sequence comes from uncultured Acidobacteriota bacterium, assembly GCA_964586015.1. Lineage (GTDB taxonomy): Bacteria > Acidobacteriota > UBA6911 > UBA6911 > UBA6911 > UBA6911. Next base: position 5,211 of record CAZPHK010000046.1, read on the forward strand.
GTCGTTGCACGTTTCGGACTGACCGGCAGGTCCGTATGGCATGTTTTGACGTATTTCTCGATTCGAATAAGGGTTATCTTCTTTTATAAATTTTATTTTTGAACATTCAACGATCTTTTTGGTTTTAACGTGCAACGTGTAAACGTTCAACGTGCAACGGTTTTTTCATGGGGCGTACACGAGGTTCGCCCCTACGGGTTATTCGGCTGCACCGGGTTTTTGAACCGTTATCCAGCGCCCGGGCACCAGGGCGCTTATGGTGTCGTCATACATGGTTTCGGCATGAATGGACGGGAGGTAATATTCCCCCAGGTAGCTCGCGTTCAACAGCAGGTAAAACTTCTTACTCTTACCCTGGGAAAGACTGAAATAGGTATACACGCGGTCGTCGCGTACATCCTGGTAGTCAAAATCCGAATTGTCGACAAGCCCCGTGGGCGCCATTCTCAGGTTCCTTATCTCCCATCCGGACGGGACCAGGTGGGAGAGCGCTACCTCTTTATATTCCCCCCGGACTCCAACATTGGACACCTTGACTTCGGCGATAAAATCCGTGCCCTGTTCAAGATTCGCCGGATCCAGCGCCTTATTGTCGAGAGTGTAATACCGGACTTCCAGCGCCAGGTCGTTCTGGTAGCCTTTCTCCATTCCGGGTCGAGGCACTCCCCGGTGGATCATCCGGGCGTAAAAGGTAATGTTCCCGCTGTTCCTTACCCTTAAGGCTCCTCCTGAAAAACTTTGAGTGGGGAGAGGAATTTGAACAACAGGCAATTCGGATTTCATGGGTTTCTCCGGCTCCTCGCGCCAGGCATAGGCGAACTGCATCTCACCGGCCTGGGCGGCCGAGATTCGGGCCATGGCGATCAGGGCGTAAGCCGTAGCCTGTGTACTCAGCCACCTGTCGTCGCTCAGGGTTTTGGATATGTCCTGCGCCAGGGGAAACCCCTTTCCCATCATATCCATAATTCCCAGCGTTTCCAGAATCATGGCTTTATCCCGAAGTGAGGACCCGAAAGTCCGGGACAATTCCCTGTAATCCGGAACATCGGTCGTGAGACCCGCAATAAGCTGCCGTGCCGCCTCGGGCTGTCCCGCCAGCTGGAAAGCTGCGGCCAGGCGCCAGCTTGCGTCGGCCGGAAGATCGGGCCTCTCTTTGAGACGGTTCATGGCGCCCAGCTCCGCGGCTCCGGCAAGAGCCAGCGTATAAAGCCTGTAAGCCTGGATCAGCTCCGACCGATATTCCCCTGGAGTCCAGGCGCGGGCCTTGCCCGTCTGATACTTCTCCCATTGATCGAGGACTCCGGACGGGATCAGATAGCCCGCTTTCTGCGCTTCCACGAGGAAATGACCGGCGTAGCTGGATGCCCATTCATGGGCTTCGCTGTTTCCGGGCCAGTACGAGAATCCGCCGTCGACCGTTTGGAACAACCGCAGACGGTCGATTCCGGCGGCGACATTAGCCTGGATCTCATCCTGCCTTTCGGGGGAAAGTTCCACGAACTTTCCAAGAAAAAGCTGGGGGAAGACCGAAGACGTCACCTGTTCCACACAGCCGTGAGGGTAGCGGATCAGGAAATCGAGCCGGCGCCCCAGATCGATGGGAGGAATACGCGAGATTTCCAGCATGGCCTTGTTTGTGCCGGCCATCCCCCTGAAAACAATCTCCTGGTCCCAGGCTCCACCGGGAGCAAGCGTCCGGCTCAACACCTCGGTCGCTTCATGGGTCGGCATGCGAATATCGAACTCGATCTTTTGTCCGGCTCTTTCCCCTCCACCGGAAGCATCGAGGGTAACGGCAGCCACGCCTGTCTGGGGAAGGGCATTAAGCCGGAACGCAACCAGGTCCTCTCCTGGGCCGGTGAATCTCACTTTCTTCTCCCGGGGTCCCATAACCGTCACGGGGCCTTCCGTTTCGACTTTGACGGAAACCTCCTTCACCCTGTCTTCAAGCGCAAAGACCGAAACAGGCAGATCCACCTCTTCCTCGGGGCCCAGAACGCGCGGCAGCGTGCCCAGGATCATGAGAGGATTGCGCACGAAAACAGCCTTGTCCGCATGGCCGAAAGCCCGGCCCCGGCCGGCTACAGCCATAATCCGGACCGATCCCACATACTGGGGGATGGGAATTCGATGGGTATTTATTTTCCCTTTTTCCAGTTCAAAAGGTCCCAGGAACCGCACCACCGGCGGAAACCGGTCGGCCTTTTTCTGGCCTGTCGGACCGGCTTCTTCCCCTCCGCCTATGGCCAGCAGCCGTTCCAGGTCGCCTCCGTAGGCTCCGGCGACGAGATCGAATAAATCCCAGGTTTTAACTCCAAGAGCCTCTCTTTGATAAAAATGAGACCAGGGATCGGGGGTGGCGAAACGGGTAAGATCCAGAAGGCCCTCATCCACTACAGCGACCGTATAGGTCATGGGCTTTCCGCTTTTCTCGCCGATCTTGATCTGCGCTTCCTGTTCGGGCTTGAACACTTCAGGGGCTTCTATGAGGGGATCGAGCCTGGTTCCGGGATCCAGGACTTTTATGGGAATCACGCCGTACATGCGGATGGGCAGGTCGTTCCCCGCCTGCATATGCGGCTGCAGAAGCGTCACATGCGCGTAAATATTGGGCGCCATCTCGTTTGTGGCGGTGAATTCGTAGCGGGCCGCCTCTCCTTCCGTTTCAATCCAGGCGCTTTGCATTACCCTGGAACCGCTCTCCAGGGACACCAGGCCCCTGCCTTTACTGCCCGTGGGAATGGTAAGGACCACGGTTTCCCCCACGTTGTATTCTTCCTTGTCCGAGGAGAAGCTCAGTACGGCGGCTCCTCCGGGCACGTCTTTCTGGGCGCGCCCGGCCCAACCCGGCCAGTCGACGTAGACGATCTTTCCCGTGACATGTTTCCCATTTTCGTCGGAGACGCGGATAAGGTAGCGTCCCCAGTCCGGATATTTGACTTCGAATTCCCACAAGCCTGTGCCGTCGGTCAGATCCACGGTTGCCGACTGGATCGGACGGTACTGCCGGGTCCCGATATAATCGGCAAGGGATTCCGTGCCTTTTTCCCACCACCATCGCCAACGGATTTTGTAGACTTCAATTTTGACCCGGCTGTCCGCCGCCGGTTTTCCCTCCGTATCCAGGGCTACGATGCGCACAGGGTGTTTGGTATCCGTCAGAAGCATTCCCCGCGCCTTGTCTCCCGGGGGGGTCCGAATTCCTATGTAGCGTTCGAAGGGATGATACGGAAGGCTCATCTGGTCGATACTGAAGGCCCCTCCCTGCTCAAATACCCGGGTGATAAATGTGGCGGTCAGCATTCCCGGAGCCACACCGTCGACTTTGATGTCGGAGGAAAACCGTGCATTTCCGTCTTCGTCCAGGGCCCCGTCCAGTATTTTCCGGCTTTCCGGTTTGAAAGCGCCGGCCGGATCGTCAAAAGAGAATTCGTCGTATCCGGGGAAACGGGTCCGGGCGGTTCTGAGGGTCAATTCAATATCCGCTTTCAGGTTTCGCGCAACCGCGCCGTGCAGCCAGGTTGCCGACAGATTTCCTGAAATCGTTCCGTGTTTGAGGCTCCGGACATCACGACCGAAATCCAGGTTGATCTTCAACCGGTTGGGCATCACGGTTTCAACCTTGAGGATCTTGTTGAATTCTGCGCCGCCGGCCTTTATCAGGACTCTCCAGTTGCCCGTTGGGGCGTCGGGTTCGGTGTTCAGGTTGAATGTATAAAATCCGTTCAGGGATTCCTTTTTGTTTACGGTTTTGACAAGCTGGCCCCGGGGATTTCTAAGTTCGAGCCGGACCGGATAATTATCCGGCAGGGACATGTCCGTATTCAGGAGGATAAAAGTAAGATGGATGGGATCGCCGGGGCGCCAGACCCCGCGCTCTCCATAGATATATCCTTTGAGCCCCTCGGTGACGGTGGCGCCCGAAACGTCAAACTGGCTGACGGACAGAGACGAACCGTCGTCAAGCCTGAGGTAGCCGGTATGCTGCCTGCCTCGGGCCACGAGCAGGTAGGGCTTTCGTTCCGGCGATAAAAAGACGGTGCCGTCACCGGAAGTTGTGTCATGGGACAAGACCTGGTGCTGGTAGTCCAAAAGTGTTATGTCGACATCCGGCACAGGTTCGGTGGACTTCAAATCGGTAACGGCTACGAAGAGGGATCCGTCATTGCCCCTCTTCGCGATCAGGCCCAGGTCGGAAACCAGGACATTCCTGTATACGGTGACATCGTGATCGTAATATTCGCGATAGTATGCCGGGTGGCAGGGATTTTTGCGGTTCTGGTAGTAATTACGGTATTCAAAACCTTCTTCCCAGTAGTCCCAGTTGCTGCTCTCCTGCTCCTCATCCCAGGACCCGGACGAAAGATCCCCGCTATCCAGGCTTTCCGACTGGGCAGAATCGCTGCAGCGGTATACAATATGGGGCCGCCGGAAAGAAACCTGGATTCTGTAAAGGCCTGCCGGATCCTCCTCGATAAGGGGCGATACGTCGAGCCCGTAACGTATCCAACGGTTTTTCTTGTCGGGCGTGTATCCCAGGGGAATGGTTTTTTCCCAAACCACCCGTCCGACGCGGTTTAGCTCGTTGTCCTCTTCAAGGTTATTGACCTGCAGGAATTGCGGGATGTTCGTTTCGTAAACGCGTGTGGCCTTAACGACAACAGCGCGCAAATTATTGGTTTCAATCGGGATGGTGAGCCCCTGACTGGTCGGCAGGATAACGCCCTTTCCGGAAAAACGGACCTCGGGAAGAATCTCCCGAAAAACGACATTCAGGACTTTCCCTTCCTGAAGATAGTGTCCTCCGGCATTGCGGATTCCGGGATTGACCGTCACGGTACATGTCCCGGTCCAGGGGCTGGAACTGTAAGCGCGTATGATGTTCTGCTCCCGGCTGAATCTCAGGCCGCTTCTCCCGTCGACCTGTATCAGGCCGCGCAGGTCCTGGTGCATGTCCACAGGATCGCTGAAGCGTATTTCGACATATTCCTCCTCCCCCTGTACGGCCCGGGCCTGGAGCACGGAAAATGTGCTGAGGGCGGGAACGAGAACGGTTTCCTCGCTTTTTTTGTCAACTCCTATGCAGCTGCCGTTCCACCGGATCGTAACGGTTGAAGGATTTTCTCCCCGCACGATCCCCTCCACCGCAAAGGAGTGGTTGCGTCTGTCAGCGCTGTGACCCCACGAGACGGCCAGGTTTTTCCCCTTCTGGGACGCGGTCACCAACCTCTCGATATCCGAATCAACTTCCACATCGGCGGTTACTATTTCCCCACGAATCAGCTGTTTTTCAGGATCCCCTCCAATCACACCCTCAAGGCCTTTTATGGAAATTTCAAAGGACTGCCTCATTGTTGAAAACTCAAACCGGAATATTTCCTTGTCCGGATCCGTAGCCATAAAGTCCGAGAGCTTTACACCGGCCTTATACAGGACGTCTCCCGGCAAGCGGCTGTCGGGTCGGAATTCAAGCGTACGGGCATCCGTCCAAAGGGAAATGCCGCTTATTCGCGGTTCGAAGGAAAAGGGGGAACGCTCCAATGCAACATTAAATTGAGCGCTGTCGGCAATTTCCTCTGCAAAACGAACCCGAATCGCGCTTTCCCTTGAGATCACGCCCGAAGTATAGGCAGTCACGATGTTTTGAAACAGGGATGGTTCCACCTTCCGGGCGGTTTTTTTACAACCTGGAGTGACAAACAGGGTTATCAGGAAAAAGACGCAGAAAAAGAGTCTAAGCCGATTCATGTTGAATTCCTTTTGTTAGGTTAAGGGTTGTATATTAATTATCACAGACGGGCATAAAATCAAACGCGTAATACGGTTTCGATATTAGATAAACGTACGGATATAAATAATTATCCTGCGTTTCTCTCAGGGTTTCCGCTTTGCTTTAGATGGTGCGGCTCCGGAATCGGCGACACGGGGATGCGGCGGAAAATTAATGCGAAATCAGGCGGGTCTGCCATAATACGGAAACTGGGGGAAATTACGATGCATCAACCCGGGCGGTATCTTCGAGCCACCGAAATAATGGACAGCAATCATCCGGATATACGGGCTTTCGCCGCAGGAAAAACAGCCGGCGCAAAGAATCCGGTCGACAGGGCCGTAAGCCTGTACTATGCGGTGCGCGACGGCATCCGGTACGATCCCTACTATCCGTTTTACAAACCTGAGCATTACAGGGCAAGCGCTGTGTTGAAAGCGGGCAGGGGATTCTGTATCCAGAAGGTGTCCCTTCTCTGCGCCGCGGCACGGGCCGTCGGAATCCCCGCACGCGCCGGATTTGCCACCGTACGCAACCACCTTGCCACACGACAGCTTCTGGAATTCATGGGTTCGGACATATTTACCTTTCACGGCTTTACGGAATTCTTCCTGGATCGTAAATGGGTCAAAGCCACACCCGCATTCAACAGCGAACTATGCGAAAGGCACGGCGTCGCCCCCCTGGAATTCAACGGCCGTGATGATTCCATGTTCCAACCCTTAAATTCCGACAGAAAGAAATTTATGGAGTATCTGGAATTTCACGGCACGTTCGCTGATATTCCCGTTGAAGAGATCGTCCGGGCCTTTGAAAATACCTACGGTCGCGAAAGGGTAAAGGGTTGGATTGAAAGTTTTGAAAAATATGGGGATATGCGAAAAAGGCGTTTCGACTCGGAAGACGTAGTGCGCTGACCGGTGAGAATAGCGGGTTTAAAATAACAGGGGCACCGGCCCATCAAGAGGTTCCGGTGCCCTTTTCTCCTTTTTAATATTTCGCAACAGTGTCTTTTTACGGTAAGTCGATTATTGATACTTGCCTTCCGTGCCGTATGGAGCGTTTAATCCGCGATATCCTTCGCGGCGTCTTTGGCCTTGTCGGACAGATCCTTTGCCGAATCCGCAGCTTCATCGGCTTTCTCCTTTGCCTGGTCCATCATGGAACCGGCTTCTTCCGAAGCTTGATCCGCGGCTGCTCCCATGGATTCCTCCGTGTCGCTCGAACCGGTCGTATCGCCGCTGCCGCAACTACTCAACGAAAAAAACAGGCAGCAAAGAATACCTACCATCACCAATACCTTCTTCATAATCTTCCTCCTTCGGCTTTATGGATAAAAAACGCCTGATTAAGTTCAAAGGAATCATTCTTTCCTCAATTTAGCAAGCAAAATTTAAGGGAAACCGGGCAATTCCAGCTCAAAAAAATCACCCATACCCGGCATTCGCAAGTAAGATTGGAACGTATTATGCCAATCGGCCACGAAACTTTTTTATCGAATTCCTTGAATTTATTCCCAGGCTGTCTGTTTATATAAGTTGAGGATACGCGCATGAACGAGGCTCAGGCAATTCGATTATGTCTGAAACACCGGGATCCGGCCGGATTCGAATTCCTTGTTAACAAATACCGCAGGGAAGCCTTTTTTCATGCTTTCGCGCTCATGGGTAACAGGGAGGATGCCGCCGATGCATGCCAGGAATCCTTCCGCAGGGCATTTACGGCTATTCCGGGGCTGGCGTCCCTGGATCGGTTCTATCCTTGGTTTTACCGCATCCTGCGCAATTGCTGCCTCAACATGCTGGGCCGGCGCAGGACGATCATGAACTACACCCGGGAAAACAGATCTTCAGGAACGGGTACGGAATCATCGGCCGATCCCGCTTCAATCCTGGCAGGAAAGGAGGAGGCCGCGGCCGTGCATCGGGCTCTGGACAGCCTGAACCCGGAAGCGCGGGAAATTCTGAGCCTGAAATATATTCAGGGCAACAGTTACGACGAGATAACCAGGCTACTCGACATCCCGCGGGGCACGGTTATGAGCAGATTATTTCATGCGCGAAAAGCATTCAGGAAAGAATATCTGAAGTACAGCAAGCCTGATCGCAATCACAAAAAGGGAGGAGCGCCATGAACAATTGTGAACGATACCGGCATCTGCTGGTCGGATTACTTGACAGGGAACTGGACCCGAAGGAAAGCGCGGAGGTAAACGAGCACCTGATGCGCTGTCCCGAATGCCGGGAGGAATATGAGAAGCTGAGGGAAACATCCGGCAAACTGGAATCGATTGCTTTTGAAGAACCCTCCGATGAAGTATTGCGCCGCCTGTGGCGAAATCCCTTCAGCAGGCTCGGCCGCATCAGCGGGATTATTCTGATCGTTGCGGGGTATGCTGCGCTGATCTGTTATGCACTGTTCGAATTTTTTACAAACGGCAAAGAAAATTTCTGGGTTAGAGTGCCGGTTGCGGCTATCGTAGTCGGCTTTTTGATACTGCTTCTACTGGTCATTCTGGAACGCGTGAAAACATACAGGAAAGATCCTTATCGGGAGATAGAAAGATGATCATCTATACAACGGAAACCATACCCGGGAAACGGATAACGCAGTCGTTCGGCATCGTCCGAGGCAACACTATACGCGCCCGCCATATAGGGCGTGACATAATGGCCGCGCTTAAAAATATCGTGGGAGGGGAAATTTCCGAATACACAAAGCTTATGGCCGAGGCACGGGAGCAGGCCCTGGACAGGATGAAAGATGAGGCCCTGAAAATCGGCGCCGATACCGTTATATGTGTGCGTTTTTCCACCTCCGTTATTATGGGCGGCGCGGCCGAACTTCTCGCCTACGGTACAGCCGTAAAGGTTGAGGATCAGCAGGGCGGTGGAAGGGCCGTTATGGATTCCCTTTAACCCGCACTTCTCAAGAGGTTTCGGTCGCTTCGCTTACACGAGGCGGTGCAGAGGGCCGTGGATACAAGGCACGCGACCGAAGCCCCTTGCCGGCACCGCATTAAATATTCTGTAACGCTGGATATTTTATACAGTTTGCAAGTTTCAAGTTCACAGGTTGCCGGGTTCTGTTCGCAGGTCCAAGGTTCGAGGTTCAGAGCCGAGTTCGAGAAACAAGCTGCCTTGAAGAACATATGGCAAATACTGCTCAAAGTATAATAGGCTGAAGGTTCGCAGAAACCTGTAACTCGTAACATTTCAACGGAACCTGCAAACTTGCCAACTTGAAAACCTGCCAACGATTTGCAGTCACAGATCAGGATTCCGTCTTATTCAACCGGTGGCTTCGGAGCATCTTCTATAGCGATCCACTGATTCCGGTTTTTATTGTACGGCGGCCAGCGAAACGGCCGGAACACCGTGTCGTTTTTAACCGATTCCCATTCCATATGATGCATAAAGGGATATTTCAATTTCCAAAATTTCGATTTATGACATATGCTCACACGCTAGTGCTTATTTAAAGGATTCAGGGAAAACGTATTGTGCGAACATAAAAGCGAACACTAATAAATAGGAGCGTTTGCCTGGTCGTAACGGTTTTAATCCTGACGACCGGCTGCGGGAATAAAAGCAAAGTGACGGTCATCAAACTGGCCCACGCGCTCGACACCACGCATCCCGTGCACAAAGGCATGGTTTTCATGGCGGAGAAAGTCCGGGAATATTCGCACGGGAAAATGCGCGTGGATATTTACCCCAGCGAACAGCTGGGCGCCGAAAGGGACCTGATCGAGCTGCTGCAGATCGGAAGCCTGGCAATGACTAAAGTCGCTACCGCCCCGATGGAAGCGTTTGTCCCGGAAATGAAAATCTTCGGCATTCCTTACCTGTTCCGGGACGACGAGCACCGCTGGAAAGTCCTGAACGGTCCGATAGGAAAACGACTGCTGCTGGCGGGGGAGCCCTTCTTTTTAAGGGGGATGTGCTACTATGACGCCGGATCCAGAAGTTTTTTTACGAAAGAAAAACCGATACTCACGCCCGATGACCTTAAAGGAATGAAAATCAGGGTCATGAAAAGCATTACATCCGTCAATATGGTCAAGGCCCTGGGAGGCTCTCCGACGCCGATACCGTTCGGGGAACTGTACACCGCGCTGCAGCAGGGAGTTGTCGACGGTGCAGAGAACAATCTTCCCAGTTTTTACCTGTCGCGTCATTACGAGGTCTGCAAGTACTTCAGTTTTGATGAACATACCTCAATCCCGGATATCCTGCTGATGAGCACCGTCGTCTGGAACAGTCTCAGTAAGCAGGAGCAGGAATGGCTTCAGAGGGCAGTGGACGATTCGGTGGAATACCAGAAAGAACTCTGGAAAGAGTCTACCGAGGAGTCCCTGAAACTGGTGCAGGAAGCCGGCGTGGAGGTATTTTATCCGGACAAAACCCCGTTCGAGAACGCCGTGCAACCCATGTATGATTCCTATAAAGGCACACCTTTGTACGATTTAATACAAGAGATTAAAAGCATCGAATAAGCCGGAATCCGATTATGCAGACATTGACCGGTATCATCACGCGAATCCTGTCCGCCGTACTGGTGTTGCTGATGGCGGTAATGGTTCTGGATGTAACCTGGCAGGTCTTCACCCGATTCATTTTACGGGATCCAAGCGAATATACCGAAGAACTGGCGGGATTTTTACTGATCTGGATCGGACTGCTCGGCTCCAGCTACGCATACTTCGTCAAGGCCCATCTCGGCATTGATATATTCACTTCCAGATTGTCCGGTGCGAAAAAACAGATTTCTGAAATCATCATCGCGGGGACTGTATTTCTCTTCGCCCTTTTCATTCTGGTAATCGGGGGATGGCGCCTGGTCGATCTGACATTCACGCTGAAACAGATTTCCGCCGTCATGGGCATTCCCATGAGCTACGTTTATCTGGTGCTGCCTTTGACGGGTATTCTTTTTATGTACTACTCGGTTTATTACATCGTCGAAGCATTGAAAAGGAACGGGAATGACGGGTAAGCGATTCCATTAATCGTTCATTGCATTTTGTTCCAGAGGATCGAATGGAAAGTTCGATTACCATACTCATCATAAGCTTCATTCTGCTGCTGGCAATAAACGTTCCGATAGCGGTCTGCATCGCCATCGCGACTTTGCTGACGATACTGTGTACCGTCCCGCCCGGTCCTGCCATTACAACCGTTGCCCAGCAGATGGCTACGGGGATCAACAGCTTTTCGCTGCTGGCGATCCCGTTTTTTATTCTCTCCGGGCTGCTGATGGGCCAGGGGGGGATCGCCCGGCGCCTGATAGAATTCGCCAAAGCCCTGGTGGGCATGTTTCCGGGAGGGCTGGCCTACGTCAATGTGCTGGCCTGCATGTTCTTCGGCGCCATCAGTGGATCTTCGGTGGCGGCCACTTCGGCTATCGGCGGTTTTATGCTTCCGGTCATGGAAAAGGAAGGGTACGACAAGAATTTCAACGCCGCCTTGACCGTCACGGCCTCCACGACGGGCCTGTTGATCCCCCCCAGCAACATACTGATCGTCTATTCGCTGGCCAGCGGCGGCGTCTCCATCGCCGCCCTGTTCATCGCCGGGTACCTGCCCGGCATCCTGGTCGGCCTCGGATTGATGGCGGTCGCGGCGATATATTCCATTGCAAAAAAGTATCCCGTGGGGGAACGCGTCTCTTTCAGGGATGCTTTGAAGAAGGTCCTTCACGCGGTCCCGAGCCTCCTGCTGGTCGTGATCGTGATCGGAGGCATTATCGCGGGCATCTTCACTGCAACCGAAGCCAGTGCCGTAGCCGTTGTCTATGCGCTTTTTCTGTCCGTCGTACTGTACCGTGAAATCAAAATCAGGCAGCTTCCCGGAATTCTGTTGAAATCGGTGGAAATCACCTCGATCGTCATGCTGCTGATCGGTGCCTCCAAGGCCATGTCGTGGATCCTGTCCTACGAAAACATCCCGCAGGGGATCAGCCAATACCTTATCGGACTCACGGACAGCAGGATCATGATACTCCTCATCATCAACATGATCCTGCTTGCGGTGGGAACGTTCATGGACATGACACCCGCGGTTCTCATATTCACGCCTATATTTCTGCCGATTGCGACGCAGTTGGGAATCGACCCGATACATTTCGGGATGATCATGGTCCTGAACCTGTGCATCGGCCTGTGCACGCCGCCTGTCGGAAGCGTCCTTTTCGTCGGGTGCGGCATCGCGAACACAACGATAGCAAAACTGATCAAACCGCTTTTATCCTTCTATCTGGCGATGATCGCAGCCCTTGTGCTGGTCACGTTCATCCCGGGAATCAGCATGTTTCTACCGAAGCTTTTCGGCTATTGACGCCCGGTTGCAATAAAGTCAGGATTCGTACCATGAAACAGGAAGTGCTGGGAAAATATTCGTTCGGAGTCGGCGACCGCTTCGCCCAACAGGCCGCCGCGCAGATCGCAGCGATTCAGCTGGCCGAAAAGCGGGGCATTTCCATCACCCCTGTCTGGAATAAGTCCTTCAGGGAACACACCATAACCGGGACGGAGCCGATTCAGACGCGAAGGGCGGTAGATGCGGCCGTAAGGGAACTCGACTGGAAGAAAAGCTACTTCATTGACGCGGATCATATCAACCTGGATACGGTGGACGGATTCATGGACTGCAGCGATTATTTCACAATCGATGTAGCCGAAACCATCGGTCAGGCCGCCGCCCCTGAAGAAATCGAACAATTCGTGGCCGCGAACAGAAAATATGTCGGGGACCTGAAAGTCCATGATTCCGTTCGCCCCTTTCCCGTCACGGAAGATTTGCTGTACCGGATTGCGGGCGAATATTTATGTGCGGTGAAAGAGGCCGGAAGGATCTACAAGCACATCCGCGGGGTCAAGAAAGAGGATTCAATTGTCATCGAAGTATCCATGGATGAAGCCGACGCGCCGCAGACGCCGCCTGAAATGCTTTTCATACTGGCGGCTATGGCGGCCGAGAATATCCCGGTCCGGGCCATTGCGCCCAAATTCAGCGGGCGGTTCAATAAAGGCATCGATTATGTCGGAGATGTCGACCGGTTCCGCCGCGAGTTCGAAGAGCTTTTAGCCGCGATTCGATACGCCGTTGCAGAATTCGAACTCCCTGAAGATCTGAAAATCAGCGTCCACACGGGCAGTGACAAATTCTCAATATATCCGGTCATTAAAAATGCCATTAAGAAGTTCGATGCAGGCATCCACCTTAAAACGGCCGGTACCACCTGGCTGGAAGAACTGGCGGGGTTGGCCGAAGCGGGCGGTCGGGGACTGGCGATGGCAAAGCAAATCTATTCGAAATCCCATGCAAGGCTGGACGAGCTTCGTTCCGGTTACGCCGCCGTGATTGACATCGACCCCGGCAAACTGCCTCCCGTATCCGTTGTCAACCGCTGGAACGGGGAAGAATTCACCCGCGCGTTGAAGCACGAGCAGAGCTGCCCGGAATACAATCCGAATTTCCGTCAACTGCTGCATATCGGATTCAAAATCGCCGCGGGCATGGGTGATGAATTCCTGAATGAGGTAAAGAGGAACGAGCGGATCGTATCCAAGAACGTAACCGAGAACCTTTTCACCAGACACATTGCAAGACTGTTCCTGGAATGACACGACAACGACTGTTTATTTTCTCCTGCCTGATTCTTTTAATCCTGCCGGGGATATCCTGTTCCCTACCGGACGTCGACGCCATCGACCGGGAAAAGCTCGTACGCAGGCACCAGCCCCGGCTCCATGAAGCGGATCCGCTCAGCCCGTTTACCGTAGGGAACGGGGAATTCGCCTTCACGGCGGACATTACCGGGCTCCAGACCTTCCCCGATTTTTATGAAAAGGGCATCCCGCTCGCTACCCAATCGAACTGGGGCTGGCACACCATTCCGAACAGCAAGAATTACACTTTGGAAGATGCTACGGAACACTGGGATACTTACGGGCGGCAGGTGCCTTATGCGTCCCTGCAGAATACAGCGGCGGGGCAGTGGCTGCGCGCGAACCCCCACCGGCTTCATCTGGGAAAAATCGGCTTTCGTCTCACGGATTCATCAGGCAAGGAAATTTCAATTAAGGAATTAACGAATATAAGCCAGACGGCAGACATCTGGACCGGGATTCTGAAAAGCTCTTTTGAGATCAAGGGAGAATCCGTCCATGTGGAAACGGCCTGCCATCCCGACGTCGATCAAGTCGGCGTACGGATCCGATCCCGGCTCCTGCAGACAGGACAGATCGGGATTCTGTTCGATTTCCCTTACGGAAGCGAGGCGTGGGGCAAGGATCCGGCCGACTGGAACAAGCCCGAAGCGCACCAATCCGAGGTCACGGCCCGGAACGGTCATTCGGTTGCCATCAAACGGACGCTGGACGCCGACCGGTATTTTGTGATCGTTCAATGGTCCGGCGATGCGACGTTCGACCGGAAGGCCCGACATACGTTTCTGCTTTCGACTTCCGGCACGGACCGGCTGGAGTTCAGCACAAGTTTTTCCAAAACGACTGCAGAGGAGGCCACTCCTTCTGCAGCGAAAACATTCGAGGCATCCAAAAACCACTGGCGGGATTTCTGGGAATCCGGCGGGGCCGTGGACCTGTCTTTGAGCCGGGACAGCCGCGCCCGGGAACTGGAAAGGCGCATAGTCCTGTCGCAGTATTTGACGGCAGTCCAGTGCAGCGGTTCCATTCCTCCGGCGGAAACCGGCCTGACCTTCAACAGCTGGTACGGAAAATTCCACCTGGAAATGCACTGGTGGCACGGAGTTCATTTCGTTCTCTGGGGCCGTGCCGGGGAGCTGGAAGAAAGTCTTGCCTGGTACCGGTCCATCATGCCCCGGGCGAAGGAAACAGCCGTGAAACAGGGTTACGAGGGTGTGCGGTGGCCCAAGATGGTATCGGTCGACGGCAGGGAGGGGCCTTCGTCGATCGGCGTATTTCTTATCTGGCAGCAGCCGCATCCGATCTACTACGCGGACCTGCTTTACCGCCGGAATAAAGACAGGGCCATGCTGAAAGAGTACCGGGATATCGTTTTTGCCACCGCCGATTTCATGGCCTCCTATGCGCATCGGGATGAAAAGTCCGGCCGCTATAATCTGGGACCGCCGCTTATTCCCGCCCAGGAAATCTACAGACCCGAAGATACCCTTAATCCGGCATTCGAGCTGGCCTACTGGAAATACGGTTTGAAAATCGCACAGTTATGGCGCGAACGCCTGGGACTGCCGCGTGTAGAGAAATGGGACCATGTCCTGCAGCACCTTCCGTCCCTGCCGCAGAAAGGCGGGTTTTACCGGAATGCCGAAACGGCTCTCGACACTTTCGAGGACGCCGGTCAGCGACGGGACCATCCAACACTTTTAGGCGCATTCGGGATGATTCCCGGCTATTCCGTGGATATGGATACCATGCGCAACACTCTTGAAAAGGTCCTGCAGTCCTGGGACTGGCAAAGCACCTGGGGCTGGGATTATCCCATGATGGCCATGACCGCCGCACGGATTGGAGAACCGGAGATGGCCATAAAAGCATTGATGATGGACGCACCCAAAAACAGGTATCTGAACAACGGCCACAATTACCAGGACGATCGATTACCGGTCTACCTGCCCGGCAATGGAGGACTGCTCACCGCAATCGCCATGATGGCGGCCGGATGGGACGGAGCCCCGGACGTGGACGCACCGGGATTTCCAAAGGACGGCAACTGGGTAGTGAAGCACGAAGGGCTTTATCCACTTCCTTAACCCGAAAAAAAGGACGCGCAACAAATATATTTATCTGTACGCGCGCTGGCTTCAGTGGAGCTCATGGAACGGCCTTTTCGGAATCAAAATAGACGGCGCCGGCGGCATGGGGCAGGATCGTCCTCCCTGGAAATGCTCCGATTCATTCCAGGAGATATTTCGCCGGGCCTGTAAGCAGCGCATGCAAATGCTTCCCTACATTTATTCCGTCGCGAACACGTCCCATGAAAACGGCGTCCTGATGAAGAGAAAAAGATGCTGCTGTCCAGGAAAGGAAACACTCTAGAGTTCACTTCAGAGCCGCTTTCATTAAGAACGACTCTTGCGGTTCGATGCCCGCACAGGCCACAAGCCGTGCGTATGAACGATGCAGTGGTCGACTTCAAATACAGCGAAAGAAATGGGATGGCCGAGATCCCGGCCGACGCCGGAAAAGCCGTCAAATTGGAAATACGGTTCCGATATTTTTTATCGCTATTCCCGGGGCGGATCACCGTCATAGCCGCCGGCCGGGTTGAGAAAAATCTTTCCCGGTTCGCCCGGCAGCGGCAGCATCCAGTCGGGACTGCTGTGCGGGTAAAGCAGCCTGGCCTGCCACTGGATGGCAAAATCTTCCGCCTTCATTTCCGGATACCGTTTATAAACGCCCTCGACCAGATCGGTCGCGGATTGGGCGGAACTGTAAACCTCCTCGTAATCTTCCAGGTACCGGATGGACCAGTCCACGCAATCGGTGTAGGTTCGGGAGGTGTCTTCCTGGACCTCCTCCATGATCCGGAGTTTCTCTTCATCGCAATGGCCGGGTATGATGATCCTGGCATCGAATTCCTTCAGTCTTGCGATATCCTTTCGCCAGGCAACCCTCCGTGCGACATCGCTTTCGATCGGCCAAATATGGCAGTCGTGAAAGGCGATATCCGTGGCGCACGCCACCCTGATCGAGGGCACCCAGACGGCGGAATTGTTGATGCTGTCCCCTTCCCAGCCGTCCGAAAACCGGATCTCCTCTCCTTCCAGCCCCAGCACGGGTTCCCCCATCGGCATGGGAATGGTTGTCGCCGTCGGAATTTCTCCCGGTCCGAAGCGGTCGATAGCCCACAGGTCCACCTTGTCGTTCGAAGTAAAAACAATGTCCTTCACCACGCTCGGCAAAGCCACAATTTTTGCTTCCGGGAAAGCGTATTTCAGCACCGCGAGGCCGAAGTGATGATCCGGGTGGAAGTGGGATACGTAGATGTGCGTCAACCTTTTCCTCATGGGAATGATTTCAGAGACCATTCGATAGGAATCGCTGAGCACCTGTGAGGCGTCTATCAGAACCGCATCCCTCTCGCCGTAAAACAAGGTTGAATTGCTGTTGAATCCGAGGTAGCTGTGAAGGAAAACCCTGAATTTCAGCATTGCTTTGACTCCTCTTTGGAGAATCCTGTTACCATAGGCCCCAATAGGGGTGTTCTTCTAATTTATTCCTGCAACACAAGGCTCGAGTAACGGGAAAACGTATCCAGCCCGCATAAAAATGGTCGTGAACCGGATTGAGGCCCCGAAGCAGCATACGTCCGGAAATCAAATGCTATTTCTTAAGAATTCTTCCCTGCCACAGTGCCTTCAGAAAATCACGTACAGGGAAAACATGTACCTCCCCTTCCCTCAAAACTCTGTCGCCGAGATAGATGCCGTAGGCCCGGGAAATCATCCCGTCCGTCACAGCTCGGTGCAGGGCTGAGGAATACTTCCGTTGCCAGACGGAAGCGCTTTTTATCTCGATCCCAATGTTCGCGTCCCCACGGGTCCAGATGAAATCGATCTCGACGCCCGCCGGAGTGCGCCAATAAGTGATTTCCCCTCCAACTCCCAGGTACATCATCGCCGATCGCAGTTCATGCAGAAGCAGCGTTTCCAGCAGCGAGCCCTTCTCGAAATCGGCCAATGATTCCCTCAACCGGTTTGACAGGACCCGGACCACCCCGGTGTCGAAAAAATAGAACTTGGCCCTGTTCGCCTCTCTTACCTTTACCCTGGGCTGCCATCCTGGCACCCAGATTCCCACCAGGGTATCGACAAGCGTTTCAAAGTAACGCTGGACGGTCGTGCGCGCCACGCCGGCATCCCGGGCAATCCCTGCGACATTGACAACTTGTCCGTTCATCATAGCCGCGATCTTCAGGAATCGGCCAAAAGAACCGAGATCTTTGACCAGGGCTTCCTGCTGTATCTCCTCCCTGATGTATGTGCCGGCATAGGCCTCGAGAAGATCCACGGCCAGTTCAGACTTTTGATGGATTGCGGGAAGCATACCAATGGATAAAAGCTCTAATATGTTCCCGGGAAAGCCCAATTCCCTGGAGGTAAGAGGAAACATACGTCGCTCGATCACCCTTCCCGCAAGGAGGTCCGCATCCATTCTGCGGAGTTTCCGGGCGCTCGAACCGCTAATGGCAAAGCGATAAGCGTCTCCATGAATTGAGATAAGGTCGTGAACCTCCCGCAACAAAGAAGGGAGTCGCTGCACTTCGTCGATAACCACCCAGTCCCCGGTGGATCGGGCCTGAACGGCGCCACGAAACAGTTCGGGATTTTGAAGCAGTGGAAGATACTCGCGATCCAGGATAAGATTGAACCAGAGAGCGTCTCCAAGATTTTCACGAAGCCAGGTGGTTTTTCCCGTGCTGCGCGGACCGAACAGAAAGAAGGAATGATTCGGAAGCTGAAGATTTCTTGCATACATAGCGGGCATTTTACAATGGAATTTGCCCTCGGACTAGTCATTTAATTTCGAGACCGGGGATTCAAGGCCCATTATCCGCCAAAAAGCCTGCTCTCTCCCGGAGTTTTTATCCGGTTATTTTTCTTTAATACCGGCATTATCCCAATATAATAAACTCACCTTCCAAAATCGGTATCAGCTGTCAGTAAGCAGTGTTCTGTACGGAGGATATGTTTCCATGGTCGGGAAAACCCTCGCGCACTACGAAATCACATTCCAGCTCGGCAAAGGCGGCATGGGAGAGGTATATCAGGCCAGCGACAAGAAGCTCGGTAGGAATGTCGCGATCAAGGTGCTGCCGGAAGAGTTCGCCAGGGATGCCGATCGCGTTGCCCGGTTCCAGCGGGAAGCCAAACTGCTGGCCTCCCTGAACCATCCGAACATTGCCGCCATATATGGGCTGGAAAAATCCGGAGAAACAAACTTCCTGGTGATGGAGCTTGTTGAAGGACAGACTCTCGATGACCGGATAAAATCCGGTCCTGTTCCTGTCGAAGAAGCCCTGAAGCTTGCTCTCCAGATAGCCGAAGCCCTCGAAGCCGCCCATGATAAGGGTGTCATTCATCGAGACCTGAAACCGGCTAATATCAAGATCCCTCCAAAAATCAGCGTCATCGTAAACTGGTTCGAGGAATTGAAGCAAAAGGTGCCTTCAGATTAGGAATCTTCCGGCAGAGCTTTGTCCCGATAATGCCCAATTTTGGTAAATGCGATTGCACTTCTGAAATATTCTGCTAGAATATTCTAGAAAATGATAGCATTTGGAGACAAACAATGGCACTGGCGCAGCTTGCAACAAGAATAGACAGCCGGGTAAAGAAGGCGATTGAGCAGACGTGCAAAGCGCGGGGATTGAAAATCGGCCACTTTGTCGAAAACGCCCTGATCGACAAGCTCGAAGAGCTTGCCGACATCGAAGATATCCAGAAAATACGGCGGGAACCGACGCGGCCGCTCACAGATGTGATTCGCGATCTGGGTTTGGATGGCTCCATATAAAATTGAAATCTCAGCCACTGCCGAACGGCAGCTGAAAAAAATCCGGCGGGAAGACCAGGTCCGCATCCTGCGGGCCGTTTCGCTTCTCGCCCGCGATCCGCGTCCCGACGGCTGCAGGAAGATGAGCAGCTACGATGACATCTATCGCATCCGGGTGGGAAATTACCGTGTGATATATGAAATTGACGGAAAGCAGATTGTCGTCATCATATTAAAAATCGGCCATCGAAGAGAAATATATCGATGACCTGCAAACCATATCCTGCGCATGCATTTCAGATTTGTTTAACAACGGCCGCGTGGTGTCTCAAAAATAGAATAAGTGCCGGGGAGGTTTTGCATGGCATATGACCGTTCATTGCCGGAGATAACACTCAAAGCCGTGATCCTGGGTGTCCTGTTGTCCGTGATCCTGTCGGCGGCCAACGCTTACCTGGGCCTGTTCGCCGGGATGACGGTCTCGGCTTCGATTCCCGCGGCCGTGATGTCCATGGGAATTCTGCGGCTGTTCCGGAAGAACAATATTCTGGAAAACAACATTGTACAGACCGCCGCCTCCGCGGGTGAAGCCCTGGCTGCCGGCGTGATCTTTACAATCCCGGCCCTGGTGATCATGGACTACTGGAAATCCTTCGATTACTGGTGGGTTACCATAATCGCCGGTTTTGGAGGACTCTTGGGAGTTCTTTTCACAATCCCTCTCCGAAGGGCCCTGATCGTGGAAGACGGCTTGAAGTTTCCGGAGGGGATTGCGACAGCTGAAGTGCTGGAGACGGGCCAACAGGGAGGCAAAGATATACGGATCATCGTGAAATCCGCACTGGCGGGGGGGCTATTCAAACTGGGCGCGGGCAGCGGATTCGGGCTGCTTCCCGATTCGGTTGAAGCGGCCAGGCGACTCTGGGGGACCGTCGGATACATGGGGACCAACCTGAGCCCCGCCCTGCTGGCGGTAGGATATATCGTCGGGCTCAATATCGCGGTGCTGATCGTTCTGGGTGGAGTGCTCAACTGGCTGGTCGCCGTACCGGTCTGCGCCCTTTTTCAGGAATGGCCCCTCAACAACGGCGCGGCCATGCCCCCGGTCGATTTTGCCAATGTTATCTGGTCTTCCCAAACCCGCTACCTGGGGGTTGGAGGCATGCTTGTCGGGGGACTCTGGACCGTTTTCAAGATGCGTTCCAGCATCCTGGGAGGAATCCGCAGCGGCCTTGCAGCTTATCAAAATACGAAGGATAACGAGCCTGCACTGCCCCGGACCGAGATGGACATGCCCATGAAGTGGATACTCATCCTCATCGTAGGTTCGGTTGTGCCTCTGTTCCTGCTCTACCAGGCTTTTGTGGCGGATATCACCGTGTCTGTGACCATGGCCCTGGTTATGCTGGTCACAGGGTTCCTGTTCTCGGCTGTCGCCGGCTACATGTCGGGGATTGTCGGGGCTTCCAACAACCCCATATCCGGGGTTACCATCGCCACGGTCACCGTGTCGGCTCTTTTGCTGGTGCTTCTTATGGGCGCGGGAAACACGGAAGGTCCGTCCGCCGCCATCCTGATAGGTGCCGTAATATGCTGCGCCGCCTCCATAGCGGGGGATAACCTGCAGGACCTGAAGACCGGATACATCGTCAAGGCCACACCCTGGAAGCAGCAGGTCATGCAGATGGTGGGAACCGTTTCCGCGGCACTGGTTCTGGCGCCCATCCTGACGCTCCTGCTGAAAGCCTACGGTTTTGCCGGGCACTCTTCCGCCAAGGCCAACCCGTTGATCGCGGCCCAGGCCAACCTCATGGCCTCCGTTTCCCAGGGCGTGTTCTCCGGCGATCTGCCCTGGGATTTCGTAGGCATCGGCGCTCTTCTGGCCGCACTGATCATTGCCCTGGATGAATACCTGATGCACAGGGGCAGTTCCTTCCGCACCCCCGTTCTGGCCGTCGCCATCGGGATCTACCTTCCCCTGCAACTGGAAGTGCCGATTTTCGCCGGCGGCCTCGTGTATTATTTCGTAAAACGACACCAGGAACGGAAACGGCACACCCCGAACATGATTGAGAAGTCCGACCGGCAGGGTTTGCTTTTCGCGTCCGGCCTGATCACGGGGGAAGCCATAATCGGTATTCTGCTGGCCATTCCCATCGTAGCCACCGGCAAACCCGATTTTATGATACTCTTCAAGCATCCCACGGCTCTCGTCAGAGGGACGTGTTCCGCCTTGGGGATAGTGCTTCTGGCCACGATCGCATTCTGGCTTTACCGGTTGGCGCGCAAACCCAGGGTAGATTAGAAACGCGGGGAAGTGTTTATGATATTATAAGTACGTTTATTCAGCAGTATTTCGGATAGGAGGAATGGCAGTGAAAAATAAATACACCAGACGCGAGGCCCTGGAACTGGGACTTGGAGCGGTAACGCTTGGAACGACGGGCGCGGCGGTTTCCGTCGCCCAAACAGCAAAAAAATCCCCTCCGCAACAGGAGAACCGTACGCCTGATTTGGACGCATTCAACAAATACGGGGAGGATCTGGAAATATCCCTGATTTTAAGGACATCCCCGGTGGCCGTAAAAATGATCTCGACGGAAGCGGAGATCCCGAAAGAAGCCTTCCGGCCGAAAAAAGACGGGAAGTACCACATTGCTCAGTGCCAGGCCTTCGGCATGTCTAGGCGGGAAGGGAAAACCGTCGCTATGCTGAAGGAGGATCACTGGTGCCCGACTGCCCTCATGTGTTACGGAATGGTGCCGAGGCCGGATAACATGGCCATGTTTGGAGAATCCTTTCAGAGTTTCGAGACCGGGAAATACATCGGCATAGTTACGGCGCCTCTCAAGAACGCCACTTTCATACCGGACGTCGTACTCATCTACTCGAATCCCGGGCAAATCAGGGCACTGCTTCTGACCTTGTACGGCGGCGGCGAGGAGCAGGTGAGCACCTACATGTTCCTGCCGTCCTGCGGACATTGCGTGGTGGATCCCATGCAGACCGGGAAATACTGCATCGTGCTCCCGGATCCCGGGGAGCACCAGAGAGCCCTGACGCTGGAAGAAGAGATGATATTCGCCGTGCCGCGGGAAAAAATGCCGGCAATGATGGCGAGAGTCAACGGCAGGGGCTTCTCCCACCGGGGCCGGTACATGTCCATGCTGCCCGATTTTGAACAGCCGCAGTTTTACAAGGATATGTTTAAAAGCTGGGGACTGGATACAGAGTAGAAATTCGGGGTCGGACC
>CAZPHK010000047.1:0-25903 GCA_964586015.1 uncultured Acidobacteriota bacterium
CTGGCATAGCTTTATTGGAATTTTTGACTCATTTTGCCGGGGAACTTCGGATTAGCCCGCATTTCTCGAAGGGCGAACACAAGGTTCGCCCATACAATCAATGCAATGTAACAACAAAAACAGTCAGAGCACCGCCTCCAAATCAGCTTCAATCTTCAATCAATGGGAACAGGACTGTGTTTGAAACGTTCCGATGATCTTTTTGTTCTTAACGTGCAACGTGCAAACGTTCAACCTGCAACGGTTTTTTTACCTGTCGCGTTCCACTATGTAATCGGGAATGGAGAGCAGAGCGTCCCGGGCTGTATTGTCCGGAAAATCTTCCAGGCAGGACCTGGCCTCTTCCGCGTAAAGATGCGCTTTTTTAAGGACGCGCTCGGCGGTTCCGTACTCGCGAACTAGATTGATGATGACATCCCGCTGCGCGTCCGACAGTTCATTCCCACGGAGAGCCTGTTGAACCAGATCGCGATGTTCGGGTTTTCCATCGCGCATCAGATAAATCAGGGGAAGCGTGAGTTTGCCTTCCTTCAGGTCGCTGCCGACCGGCTTTCCCAGAGTGTTTTCATCGGAAGTAAAGTCCAGCACATCATCCACCAGCTGGAAAGCCCGCCCGACATTCAGCCCGTAAAGGCGCAGCTTTTCCACCTTCTCCTCCGGCACACGTCCCAGGATGCCGCCGAGCTGGGTACATGCCGAAAAGAGGAAAGCGGTCTTTCTTTCCGAAATGTCCATGTGCTGTTCTTCGGTGATGTCGAGATTGCCGTTGAAGCTGAGCTGGATCAGTTCCCCCTCCACCATTTTACGGGTCGCTTCAATAAGAACATCCAGGACCTGGAAATGCCGCTCCCCCAGGGCCAGCCTGAAGGAGGTCATATACAGCCAGTCGCCCATCAGGACCGTTATTTCATTCCCCCACTGGGCATTCACGGAAGCGTGACCCCGTCGAACGCTGGCGTTATCGATGATATCATCGTGGACCAGAGTGGCGGAATGAATCATCTCCACAACCGCTCCCAGACGCGGGCCTACGGGCCCCTCATAACCGCACATCTGGGAACTGAGCAGCAGGATTGCAGGCCGGACACGTTTACCGCCGCTTTTACAGATATATCGCCCGATGTCCCCGATCATGGGTATGCCGGAACTGGACTGGCGAACAAGTTCCTCGTCCACCCGGATCATACTCTGATCAATCAGTTTGTAAATCTCATGTGGAGTCAATGGGCACTCTCTAAGGCAGCTGTTACAGGCTACGGAACACTTAATCAGGATACCACATGTGGGGAATCGGCCATCATCATTTCGTCCTACCTGAGAGGAGAGCCGTTCGGTACATCCTCATTGAATGTAGCCAGTACGGGACGTCCGCCGTCTGAAGCCGCCACAATCATACCGTTCGATTCAACTCCCATCAGTTTCGCGGGTTTCAGGTTCACCACCACAACGACTTTTTTATTCAACAGATCCTCGGGAGCATAGACTTCCGAAATGCCCGCCACCACCTGCCGCACCTCGCCCCCGATATCCACACGGAGCTTCAGCAGCTTTCGGGAGCCTTCAATCTTCTCGGCTTCCAGAACCTGTCCCACGCGCATCTGCACCTTGGCGAACTCATCGATGCTGATACGGGAAGACTGCTCAGCCGGTTTTTCTTCGGGCTTTGATTCCGATTTTGATTCGAGCTTCTCTTCAGGTTTTTTTTCTGGGTTTTCTCCAGGTAATTCTTCAGACATCGTTTCTCCTAAATAAACAGTCGGTGGTCTGCAAGCTGCCTGTTAGTTTACAGGGTGAACACAAGGTTCGCCCTGCGAATTCAGGACAATTTTATGGTTCCTTAACAACCACATGTATTCCCAGATCCTTTCCTGTTGTCCAGGGCGAACACAAGGTTCGCCCCTACAGACCATTTACTGCCGGCTGTTCAGGTATGCGTGAATAGCGGCGGCCTGTACCTCTTTTAACGCAATTTCTTTCTCCAGGGCGAGGCGGCGGCAATCTTCGAATTCGGGAGCATAGTTCATTACCCGGCCGTTCATCAGGGAGATTTTCATTGTTACCGTCCCATAAGCCGTTTCAACCGGCAGAAATTCGCGCTTGAGAGTTTTCCGCTCGGCAACAGTGTACCGAATGCCGATGGTTGTCGTTTCACTAAAAATCAGTTCGGCGAACCGGTCGATTTCCGCTACCGCGCAAACACACGTCAACTTCAATCCCGGCCGGTTTTTCTTCATCTGGATCGGCGTCGAATATATGTCGAGCGCGCCTGCCGCAATCGCCTTTTCAAGAAAGTATCCATAGACCTGCGGGATCATATCGTCAATAGTGGCTTCAATTACGGCCACCTGGAGC
Organism: uncultured Acidobacteriota bacterium; assembly: GCA_964586015.1. GTDB lineage: Bacteria > Acidobacteriota > UBA6911 > UBA6911 > UBA6911 > UBA6911. The sequence goes on from CAZPHK010000047.1 coordinate 2,353, forward strand.
TCGGGAGAAACGGGAGTGCGGACCCGATCCTGCATTGCCTCTCCGAGGCTGATCCTGAGAACGTTTGCGTTTCCCTCCGTCTGCCTCGTCCCGGCGCCGTAGCCTGTGGCCTCAATCTTCATGGACGGCCGCGTACCGAAACCGGCCGCAAGCGTCGCCAGCAGCGTGGCGCCCGTGGGTGTCGTAAGTTCGCCCGGGACTTCATTGGTAAAAGTGGGAATATTTTTGAGCAATTCCTGAGCTGCCGGTCCGGGGACCGGGTAAGTCCCGTGCTGGCACTCGAGCGTGCCATGGCCTACATTGACGGAAGATGCAAGGATCTCCGCCGGCAGAAAAGCTTCCACAGCTATCATGGATCCTACAATATCGATAATGGAATCGACCGCGCCTACTTCGTGGAAGTGCACCTTTTCCAGGGGCTGGCCGTGAATTTTACTCTCTGCTTCCGCGAGCCTGCGAAAGGCTTCAACGGATTTTCCCTTCACCCACTGGGATAGTCCGCTGGCCCCAATCATTTCCCGTATATCCGTGAATCCCCTGTGGCGGTGAGAATGGCCGACCTCGACATCAAACTTTGTAGCCTGGATTCCGGAACGCATGCATTTTTGGAAAGATATCCGGTATCCTTTAAGGGAAAGCAGCCCCAGCTTATCCTGAAGTTCCTCAAAGTTTAGCCCGAGGTCGAGGAAAGCCCCGATCATCATATCTCCGCTGATACCCGAAAACGGCTCTATGAATAGAATTCTCCGATTATCTTCCCGCAATGCCGCATCCATCCTTTCTCACAGGATTTTCCAGTGTGAGTCTATTGACCGCACGGCCCGAAGTCAAGTAACCAGTAGGCAGTGGGCAGTGGGCAGTGTCCACTGCCCACTGCCTACTGGTTACTGCGGATTGATTTGAGAACATCATTAGAGTATTTTGCTTCCGAACCTTTAACAATTAAGGATAGACACGAACGATGCTACTTTCTCTAACCCGACGTCTTGAAAAAAGCCTGTTGAAAAGGATTTCGGAACGATACGATGTTCATTACGAATCCCTGAATTTTACGCTGCCGCCCAAAATAGAACTGGGGGAACTGGCACTTCCCGTTGCCTTCGACCTGGCGCGCAAAGTCAAACGCCCCCCTGTCGAAATCGCCCGGGAGCTTGCCTCCGACGCAGAAGGAACCGAGGGAATCGGCAAGGCGGATGTCGCCGGCAAGGGATACCTGAACTTTCATATCGATCGTGGTGCGTTCACGCGTCAGCTGGCCGAAAGCGTCGAACAGGGGCAATACGGCAGGCTGACGGACCCGGCCGACACGGGCAAGATCATCGTCGAACATACGAATATCAATCACAACAAGTCCGCTCATATCGGGCACCTCCGCAACGCCTCCCTGGGGGACGCCTTCGTCCGCTGTCTCCGTTTCCTGGGGCACGAAGTCGAGGTGCAGAATTACCTGGACAACACCGGGGTTCAGGTGGCGGATGTCGTCGTAGGCCTGGAACGCATGCAGGGGAAAACTCTTCGGGAAATATCCGAGAAGGAAGGAAAATTCGACTATTACTGCTGGGACGTATACGCCCAGGTAAACGACTTCTACCAGCGGTCCGGGGAAAACCGAAAATGGCGCAGTCTCACTCTCCAGGCAATCGAAGCGGGGGACAACCCGACGGCGGAACTGGCGCAGCATGTCGCTATGCGAATAGCCAGAGCCCACCTGGCGACCATGGCAAGGATCAACGTGCGCTACGATCTTCTTCCCCGGGAAAGCGAAATTCTGCACCTGCACTTCTGGGATAAAGCCTACCGGCTGCTGAAGGACCGGGAGGCCATCTACTTTGTGCGGGAGGGAAAAAACCGCGGCTGCTGGGTGATGAACACGGGAAATGCTTCAGAATCCGAGGCCTCCCGCGAAGAAGCGGAAGAGGATGAAAAAATAATCGTCCGTTCGGACGGAACCGTCACTTACGTCGGAAAGGATATCGCCTACCAGCTCTGGAAGCTGGGCCTGCTGGGCCTGGATTTCAATTACAAACCGTTTGATGCGGGTCTGGATCAGCCGATCTGGATAACATCCATGGAGAAGGATCCCGATGCCTCTCCCCCCGACTTCGGGCACGGGCATCGCGTCTACAACGTGATAGACAGCCGCCAGGCATACCTGCAGAACATCGTGGTCCAGGGCCTCAAAGCCCTCGGATTCGAAGCCCAGGCGGAAAATTCCATCCATTTTTCCTACGAAATGGTGGCGCTGACGCCGGCCTGTTGCGAAGAACTTGGATTCCCTCTGACGGATGAGGACAGGAAGCGTCCCTACGTGGAAGTATCCGGGAGAAAAGGCCTCGGAGTCAAAGCGGACGACCTGTTGGATTCCCTGGAGCAGAAAGCCCTCGATGAGGTTCGCTCCCGCCATAACGAACTGTCCGATGAAGATTCCGCCAAAATCGCGCATACAATCGCCGTAGGGGCTCTTCGCTATTTTCTCCTGCGCTTTGCGCGCAATACGATCATCGCCTTCGATTTGAAGGAAGCGCTCAATTTATACGGGGAAACCGGCCCCTACATCCAGTATTCCGTTGTGAGGGCAAATAACATTTTCAACAAACTTTACGAATCCGGAGAAGCGCCGCTGGATCTTCGGCACACCGGTCCCGGGATCGGGGAGTTTCTTGCCCTCCATGAGGATATATGGGAGATCGTCTACCAGGCTGCAAGACTGCCCGAGGTCGTGCGGCAGGTCACCCAATCGCTGGAAGTAGGGCAGCTTTGCAAATACGCTTTTTCGCTGGCCCAGAAATTCAACCTGTTCTACGATAGGCATCACATTCTTTCGGAAACGGATCCGAAGAAAAAACGGTATCTGATGACCGTTGCAGATCTATTTCGCAAGCAGCTTGAAATTGCGTTATATTTAATAGGAAGCGGCATCCCCCCCAAAATGTGATCTTTCTGTTCTTTTTGGATAAGTACACAGAGAATGGAATGCTTCACTGTGAGTTTGGTTTGAACTTTCAACCTGTCGACGCGCCGACGTTCAACGGGATTGCCTGATGTCTACTGCCTGGTTTTTCGGTATTGCATTCGGAATTTTCCTTCAGGCCGGATTCATGCCCGATTTCCCGACCGGTACCTTCACCGAGAAGGAAGCCAGGGAAATCGAGAAACAATCGGATAATATCGAAAAAAGGATCAAGGTCTATCGAAAAGCGTCGGAAAGAATGTTGAAGAACCTTGAAAAAGCGGTTTCCGGAAAGGAATTCCAGACCGTCCCCGAAGCGCTTTCGACCTGGACGATCCTGATTACGGAATCCCTGAAAGACATACAAGACAATCTCGAACAAAATAAGAAAAGGCCCAAACCTCTTGTTAAATACGAAATCCAGGTACGGAAGGCCATAAAAAACATCCGGGATCTCAAAATCCGCGCCCCGGTGGATCAGCAGGATGTTTTCGACAGGTGCATCAGCCGGGCGGAAGATGTCCGCTCAAAGATGGTGGATATCCTTTTTAATCCCGAAGGGAATGCAGACAAGTGAAAAGAGCCGTTCTGCCGTTTATAGCCGCGATACTTCTAGCCGGGTCCGTTACAGCGACATTCGGATATCGCGGTGGAGAGTTCCTGACGGAATCGGAAATAGACGCTATCCGGGAAAATCAGAAGATCGATCCCCGGGTAAAACTGTATCTCCGCGCCGCATTCCTTCGCCTGACATCGGCCCGGGCAAGGATGACCGGACAGGAAACGCTGCCGGAGGATCCACTGGAATACTTTACTCCCGAAGACATGCTGGACGGTTATTACAAGATACTCAACAGCGTCATGCTCAATATCGAGGACGCAAGCAGGAAAATTCCACCCGACAGAGGCGGTGTCCGCAAGGCATTGAAACACCTGGAGAGTCAGATGAAAAAAGCCGTTCCCGAGCTCGAATCCATGGAGAAAATAGCGGTCGAGAAAAACGAACCCGAACTCACGCGCCTCATACAAAGGGCTATCGAAATATCGAAAGGAGCGCTTGAAGGCGCCGAACAGGCGCTTGAAGACAGGTTTTCCGAATAGTAAAAAACGGGTACATAATACTTTTTCCCATCCAATGGCGGCAGCTATGGATGGATTTTCGCCGGGAAAAAGTATTATGTCCCCGTTTTTAATCTTCGAGCCAGAAATCGGGCGCCGTGTGAATCAATCCCTGCTTCCAGGTCAGGCGATTGCGCTTGTTGAGATCCTGAAGCAGCCTTGAAAGGGTTTCCGGTGTAGCGCCGATGGCGGCCGCCAGCTGCTTCTTATTGATTTCCACCTGTATCTCTTCCCGTTCTCCATACTGTTCGAGAAGAAATGCACGAAGTCGCTGTTCGACATCCTGGCTGGTCAGCTGCCGAATTTTATCGGTCAGGTATCGCTGTTTCCGGAGCAGCATGGCGATGAAATCGTTTCGGAAATCCTCCTCTCTCAGAAGATGCCTCAGATCCCGGCGCAGCAGCTTGAATGCCAGAATTTCCGTCAGGGAGACTGCCGTAACGGGGTAGTATTTCTTCTCGAACAGGATAACTTCGGCAAACACCTCACCCGGCTGAATCACCTTGATCACGACCTCGCGTCCCTCGGACGAAAGCTTGTGCAGGGATATCCGGCCGCGTGCCAGGAGAAACATCGCTTCCCCCGGTTCGGCCTCGCGGAAAAGAGTCGTATGTTTCGGTCGCTCCACCGGCATGCAGACCCTGGCCAGCGCCTCCTTGCTTTCCCGTGAAATGCCTTCGAAAAAACCCGCCTGGTCCAGAATCTGCCCTACCTTCATCCTTAATCCTTCCTAATCCGGGGGCGTTTGTAGTAAATTTGAATAAATCTCGCTTTTCTTGATCCACGTCAATTTTATATCGGGAAACATCGGTAAGATATCAATTGTGAACGAGAAAAGACAAACAACATTTTGGGGGATCGAAATATGGACATGTTCTGCTACCAATGTGAACAGACTTCAAAAGGACAGGGATGCGCGGTGCAGGGCGTATGCGGCAAAGATCCGGAGACTGCGGCGCTGCAGGATCTACTGATTTACGCCATTAAAGGCATCAGCCAGTATGCACACAGGGCGAGCACGCTGGGCGCTAAAGATACGGAGATCGATTTATTTGTAGTTGAAGCGCTGTTTACCACAACCACAAATGTGAATTTCGATCCCGCACGCATACAGGCCATGCTCAAAAAGGCAACGCAGGTTCGGGAAAAAGCCCGTCTTCTTTACGAAGGGGCATGTAAAAACGCGGGCCGTGAACCGGAAAAGCTCCAAGGCCCTGCAGAATGGCCGGGCATCCAGCCCGACCAGGCTTTGAATATCGGGGTCCGGTCGGCTATCGCAACTCACGGTGCAGACCTTGCCGGGCTGCAGGAACTATTAACATATGGGCTGAAAGGCACGGCGGCTTACGCCGACCACGCACATATACTGGGGAAGGACGACGAGAAGGTTTACGCGTTTATCCACGAAGCGCTCTGCTACCTTACGGATCCGAATCCGACCGTGGACGCCCTTTTCAACTTATGCATGAAATGCGGCGAAATCAACCTGGCAGTCATGGAAATGCTGGACGCCGCCAACACCGGCGCCTACGGCAATCCCGTTCCCACGAGCGTCCGGGTAACGCCTGTAAAAGGGAAGGCGATCCTTGTGTCCGGCCACGACCTGAAGGACCTCGCGGCGCTGCTCGAACAGACCAAAGGAACCGGGATCAATATCTACACCCACGGGGAAATGCTGCCGGCCCATGGGTATCCTGAACTGAATAAGTACGATCATTTTGTAGGAAATTACGGCGGCGCGTGGCAGGACCAGGCCAGGGAGTTTGACGCATTCCCGGGCGCCATCCTGATGACGACGAACTGCATCCAGAAACCCCGGGACAGCTACAAAGACCGTATATTCACATGCGGCCTCGTGGGGTGGCCCGGCGTAACCCACATCCCGGACCGTAATTTCAAGCCGGTAATTGATGCGGCGCTTGCGGCGGAAGGCTTCAGCGCGGACGAGCCGGAAAAATCAATTCTGGTCGGCTTCGGGCATAATGCGATCCTCGGAGTGGCGGACAAGGTCATCGAGGCGGTCAAGGCCGGGCAGATCAAACGGTTCTTCCTGATCGGCGGTTGTGACGGGGCAAAATCGGGCCGGAACTACTACACTGAATTCGCCGAATCGGTCCCGGATGACTGCGTGATTCTTACTCTTGCCTGCGGGAAGTACCGCTTCAACAAACTCGATTTCGGAGATATCGGCGGAATCCCGCGTCTTCTGGACTGCGGCCAGTGCAATGACGCCTATTCGGCCATCAAGGTTGCCGGCGCCCTGGCGGAAGCTTTCCAGTGCGGCGTCAACGACCTGCCGCTGTCCCTGATCCTGTCCTGGTACGAGCAGAAGGCGTGCGCCATCCTGCTCACACTGCTGCACCTGGGCATCAAGAATATCCGTCTCGGCCCCAGTTTCCCGGCATTCATCACTCCCACGGTCCTGAATGTGCTGGTGGAAAAATTCAACATAGCGCCGACGACAGATGCTGCATCGGACCTGAAAGCAGCATTGTCCGCTGCGTAGATCCGGGATATAGCAAATATACGGTTTTAGAAAAAGGGGCGAACACAAGGTTCGCCCCTACATCCTTCCTTTTGCCTTCTGAATTGCAGAAGGCGAGATTTTCCTCTTTGCCGTCTTCCCTACCCGGAACAGGTGCGCCCGGCAGCCGGAGCGACAATCCGAGGCTCCGAAGCGCGGAACCGGAACGGAAGAGCCTTGAAGAGATGCTATGTGCCGCGCGATATCGCACTCCCCATTTCCGGCATACGAATCCTGCCTGATCAGTTCAATCCCGGGGTGCGTCAGCAGGTAGTCGATATGCCAGTGGAGTTTACCGGCTTTTGCTTTTGCCAGGCGTTGGTGGCGGGAAACCCGGCTTTCTATGGATTTGCGCGCGCTCCCGACGTACACATAATTACCGGCCGCGAGAGCAATATTCCCGAGAGCTCCCACCTGCACGGTCACCGTGCCTTTAACTTTCAGATGAAGTACATAGGCACCTCCCCGGATGGAAGGTTGAGACGGCTGCTTATTCATCGATTCCATCCCGATTCTCCGGATTTGGTGTAGGGGCGAACCTTTTGGCTTCGCTCTAGCCGAAGCAAATCTTCGGCCGAGCTACGCCGGACAAGTTGTTGTTCGCCCTGAACCTTGTGTTTAATCCGAGGATTTCTCGAGGGGGTTGTCCCCACGTTATTTTTTTGAAAGCAGGCGAGCGCGCAACGCCGGATCCGTGGCGCAGTCTATCGCGGTCCAGGCCATGGCGAGCGCCCCTTCATAAAGGGCACGGTCGGCCGATTCGGCGATGCACCTGGCCGTAAATTCACGCTGGTGGTTCACGGCGGGGTAAGAATCGATCCCGATCATGGGATGTATGGACGGTACGGCATGGGACACATTTCCCATATCCGTCGATGCGGAAAAGCCCGAAGCCGACAGGTTTACACCGGGGAATGTACGTCCCAGTGCATCCGAATTCCTTTTGAAAGAAGCGGCAATGTCCGCATCGTGAATCATATCCGCATAGGGCCTGTCCCCTCCGGTAATCTCCAGCGTCGATCCCGTTGCAAGAGCTCCGGCTTCAAAGCATTTGTAAACACGCCGCCGGAGGTCCTCAAGTTCCGAAAGAGTTCGTCCGCGGACGAGATATTTTGCGGTTGTGCGGGCCGGGATTACGTTCGGAGCGTCCCCGCCGTGGGTCGTAATTCCGTGAATGCGGTCCGTGGGAAGAATATGCTGCCGCAGAAGCCCGATGGCTGTCTGAGCAATCGTCAACGCGTCCGCGGCGTTGATTCCATGTTCCGGATAGGCGGAAGCATGCGCCTCCCTGCCGGTGTAGCAGACTTCGAACATGGACGCGGCAATAATATTGGGAGTCAGATTATCGAAAGGCGCGGGATGTATCATCATCGCCGTATGCACGTCCGAGAAAGCGCCCTGCTCCAGCATCAGGATCTTGCCGCCGGCGTTTCCGGCTTCCTCACCGGGAGTTCCGAAGACGGAAACCGTCAGTCCCGCCTTGTCGGCGACCCGAGCCGCGGCGATTCCTGCCCCCACGGCTGCCGCCGCAATAATGTTATGGCCGCACGCATGGCCGATCTCAGGAAGGGCGTCGTATTCGGCGCAAATCGCCACATGAAGAGGCCCGCTTCCCGCTTTGGCCGAGAACGCGGTCGGCAGTCCGCATATGCCGGTTTCGACAATGAATCCTTCTCGGGACAGAAATTCCGAAATCCAGGCCGATGCCTGCGCTTCTTTAAAACCGGGTTCCGGGCAAGCATGAATTCTGTGGCTTAATTCAACGATGCGTTCCCTTATCGCATCCAGCTTCTCTTTTGCGGCCGCTTTCAAATCCATAACAACCTCTTTCGCAATACTCATATCCTGGTTATTCTGACGCTTTATTCATTTAATCACAATACCAGAAGTCAGATGGTGACTGGATAAGGTAGGGACAAACCTTGTGTTCGCCCTATATTGTATTAAGATAAGAATTAGAGAGATGAAGCCGACTGTTCTATTGACCCTTTCCCGGACCGTAGTAAAATAATTCTCTTTTCTTAGAAATTCGCCCGTCCCTGGGAAAAGCGCGATCGGCGAGTCCATGTATCAGCGCCTTGAGGAGATGCTGCAATGTTAGTAATGATGAAGTCTCACGCCACCAAAGAAGAAATCGAAGCCGTTTGCCGCAAGATAGAGTCCCTGGGGTATAAGGCGCATCCGATTCCGGGAATCACCCGAACCGCGATCGGCATAACCGGAAACAAGGGTCCGCTGGAGCCGGCGGCATTCGAATCCCTTCCGGGTGTGGGAGATTGCGTTCCCGTCTCCAAACCCTATAAGCTTGTCGGCCGCGAATTGAAGGAGGAAACAACCGTTGTCGACCTGGGAGACGGGGTGCAGATAGGCGGCCGCGAACTCGCTATCATAGCCGGACCCTGTGCGGTAGAGAGCCGGGACCAGGCCCGATCCATCGCCCGAAGCGTCGCCGCGGCGGGCGCCAGGCTGTTTCGCGGAGGAGCCTACAAGCCGCGCACTTCCCCTTACAGTTTCCAGGGACTTGAAGAGGACGGGCTGAAGATCCTGGCCGGCATACGCGAAGATTTCGGCCTCAAAATCGTTACGGAAGCGATCGACGTCCAGAGCATCGAACTGGTCGAACATTACGCCGACGTTATCCAGATCGGTGCGCGAAACATGCAGAATTTTTCCCTTCTGAAACGGGCGGGCAAGTCGAAACGTCCTGTACTGCTGAAAAGAGGCATCTCCGCTACTCTAGATGAGCTGTTGATGGCCGCCGAATATATCCTGTCCGAAGGGAACTACAACGTCGTACTGTGCGAACGGGGCATACGAACATTTGCCGATCACACGCGGAATACTCTCGATCTTAGCGTTATACCGGCAGTGCAACGGCTCAGTCATCTGCCCATTATCGTGGATCCAAGCCACGGCACCGGACGCAGGGAAAAGGTGCTTCCCCTTTCCCGCGCGGCCATTGCCGTTGGGGCCGACGGTTTGATCGTTGAGGTACACCACCGGCCGGAAGAAGCCCTTTCCGACGGCAACCAGTCGATCCAACCGCCGGAACTGGAGCAGCTGATTCAGCAAATCGGCCAGATCGCACCCATTCTGGACCGGACGCTTTAGACGCATTAAGAACAGGTTTCCCCTGGAGGCGGAATGGATATTCTCGTAACCGGAGCCACCGGTCTCATCGGATCGAATCTCTGCAACTCCCTGCTTCAGAAAAATCACCGCGTTATCCATATGGTTCGGAAACCTCCGTTGTCGGAAAACCGGATTCTCTGGGATCCCGCCTCGGGAAAATTGGATAAAGAGGCGCTGGAAGGCATCCACGCTGTCGTCCACCTGGCGGGTGAAAGCATCACGGGCGGAAGATGGACGCCGGAGAAAAAACGCCGAATCCTGCAAAGCCGAATAAAAGGTACGCGTTTGCTGTCCGAACGCCTGGCGGGTCTTTCTTCACCGCCGAAAGTGTTCGTCAGCGCCTCCGCCGTCGGTTTTTACGGAGACAGGGGAGAAGAGCTGCTCGATGAAAGCAGCGGCCCGGGGACAGGATTCCTGCCCGAAGTCTGCCGCGAATGGGAAAATGCGACCGAACCGTCATTATCCAAAGGTATCCGGGTCATATTCCTGAGGACAGGCATTGTATTAAGCGCGGCCGGAGGAGCACTCGCGAGGATGCTTCCCGTATTCCGCATGGGGTTCGGAGGGAAAATCGGCAGCGGCCGTCAATACATGAGCTGGATCGCACTGGAAGACATCACGGGGATCATAGAATTTGCGATGCAGGACGAGTCGCTGCGGGGGCCGGTCAACGCCGTTTCACCGAATCCCGTCTCCAACCGGGAATTTGCAAAAACACTCGGCCGGGTACTGTCCCGCCCTTCTGTGTGCTTTCTGCCCGGCTTTGCGGCACGGCTTGCTTTTGGAGAAATGGCCGACGCCCTTCTGCTTGCCAGCGCCAGGATAAGTCCCGCCCGGTTGACGGAGGCAAAGTACTCCTTCCGCTTTTCATCGCTGGAGGACGCGCTCCGGAATGTGCTCCGCCAAACATAATTACGGTAATGACATATAAAATCGTTATTGCGATAACTTAAGAAGAATCAATTTACGAATTGAAGATTACAGATTGAAGATTTAGGCTGATTGGAGAGGTCTATTGGGTGGATTAATATCATTGCACGGTGGGAGCAGTTAAATAAAAACCATTTTATATCAGGACTGCCGCATTAAATCCGTCAACACACCTAATCCAATCAGGCCGGTCTTTAATCTTCAATTTTTAATCTTTAATCTTTAATTACGATGCGCACAATCCGGAATGTTCCACATAAAAGCCTTCGGTTCGATCCTGATGCCCTGGGACTGGCCGAATTTTCCCGCGGGTTTTTCCGCCGGGATACCGTTGAGATCGCCCGTAGACTGCTCGGCGCCTGGCTGGCTCGGCGGCATCGGGAACAATGGTACGGCGCGCGTATCGTGGAAACTGAAGCTTATCTCGGCAGCCGCGATGCGGCCGCACATTCGCGCGGCGGAAGGCGTACGCCGCGCGTGGAGCCGATGTACATGGACGGCGGTCACCTCTATGTTTTCCTGGTTTACGGCATGCATCACTGTACGAATGTCGTCACGCGCAAACAGGGCGTTGCCGAAGCGGTCCTTTTACGGGCGGGCGAAGGTCCTCCGGGGACTCCGGCGAAGCTGCTGAGCGGTCCGGCAAAACTGAGCGCAGGGCTTGGCATCACCGTAGACTCCAGCGGGTCGGACCTCCTTGCGTCAGGAGATCTGCGCCTTTTCCACAACGGTATCGAATGCAATCATGTAGGCACAAGCAGACGCATAGGAGTGGATTATGCGGGAGAAGCGGCCCTTTGGCCGATCCGGTTCTTCGACGCGCTTTCCACCGAGGTGTCCGGACCCGCCCGGCTGAAAAAAAATGAACCCATTTTCTGAAGGCCATTTCTATATTCATGAGTCATCCGCATTCCTCAAAATGGGAAACGGCAATAAATACAAGCAGCCATGAATGCCTCTAATCGATGTTGGGTCATTTTAGCATCGCTGGTTCTTATTGCCTGCGTCGGGCTGACGGCCTCGCCGCAGCCACAGGCAGCCAATTCTCAGGACGGCAAGTCGATCCGAATCAGGGTGGGCATGGTGTCGCTTCCGGTTGTAGTCACCAACGGCAGGGGGGAATACGTTACGGACCTGAAAAAGGAGGACTTCGCGGTCATCGACAACGGCAAGGCCCAGGAAATTGCCGGCTTTTTGACCGTTGAAGAGCCCATTTCGGTGGCTTTGGTGCTGGACAGCAGCGACAGTATGAGGACCTATTTAAAAACGATCCAGAACGAGGCGATTCGCTTTGTCAGTTTCCTGAAAAAAGAGGACCGGCTGGCGATCGTGTCATTCGCCGATCAAGTCGTATTGGAGGAACCTTTCAACCTTTACGGGAAAAAAAATCCAATGGCGATCCGGCGGATTGAGTCGAGAGGTATGAGTGCCGTGTACGAAGCGGTATGGCTCGCGCTGGAACAGGTACTGAAGCATGAGTTCGGGCGCAAAGCCCTCGTCCTCTTCAGTGACGGGATAGACAACCGGAGCCAGACCGTTACGGAAAAGGAAACGCTCGATCTGGCCAGAAGAACCGAGGCCACCATCTACTGTATCTATTTCAATGCCGGGGAAAAGCGATTCGGACGGTTTCCATTCCCCGGGGGAGGCGGAGGAAAAAAGGCGGAAAATGCCGCCGGTCGCGAATATCTGGCGAAACTTTCCGGGTTCAGCGGAGGAGTGCTGGTCGACGCCAAAAAGATAGGCGATCTTGGATCGGCTTTTCGGAAAATTGCCCGGGAGCTGTCCAGCCAGTACAGCATCGGCTACTATCCCAGTAACTTACAGCGGAACGGTGAATTCCACGATGTGGAAGTCCGGCTGAGAAGACCCGGTCTTACAGCGCGAACCAAACAGGGCTATTATGCACCCGATAAATAGAATTTCCTCTTCCCTGTTTCTCATTTCCCGTTAAAACCAAACATCGCGAATCCGATACAATATTACAGCTGATCATTATTTATTAATGGGTGTCCAAGATTTTTCATTCACCCAAACGTAATAACAATGGGTGTCCAGAATTTGTTGTTAATTTGGGCCAGAGTGTCGCTGGAGAGCAATGGGTGTCCACGATTTTATATGTATGGATGTTCAGGATTCTGTGATGTAAGGATTGTGTACAAACAAACGGGTGTCCAGAATCGAGCTCGCACAAACAAATGGGCGTCCAGAATTAGTAGTAGAGAAATAGAGAATTCGAGTTCGAGCTCGAGTTTTACAGACGAAGAGGACTGCTCTCCGGTGCATATTCGAGTATAAATTCCAGATCCTCAATCAGCGTATCCGCTGGACGGAAACCTATAATCCGATCGACTTCCCGGCCTTTGGAATCCAGAATCAGCAGGGTGGGAGTGCCCTCGACCCGATACCGGCTTTTTAATTCCGCTCCTTCAGGATCCTGATCCGCCAGAACACGCATAAAGACAAATTTGCGTGAAAACTCGATAAACTTTGCATCGGTATAGACCTCACGGGCCATTTTCCGGCAGTAGGGTCACCAGCTGGCCGAGATATCGAGCACTATAAACTGTTTTTTTTCGGTAGCCTGTTTTAACGCTTCGTCAAAGTCCGCTACCCATGCAACATGAGATTGTGCACAAGCAGAACTGGTGAGCAGAAACATGAAAGTTCCCGCCAGAGCCCATTTACTCCACGATGATAAGGTTGTAGTCATTCCCATAAGGTTCCACCCTCGTTTTCAAATTTTCTCCAGGTCTTTTTTAGAAGGACAAAGGGTCGGGCTTATCCGGATCCAGCCCGAGAGTGCGAATTGCCTCTGCCACGTCCGCCGCCGGAATCGCCCCGTCCCGGGACAAAGCATAAAGAGCCGCGACGGCGATGCTCTCGGCATCGACTTCATAAAAGCGGCGAAGAGCTTCGCGCGTATCGCTGCGGCCGAAGCCGTCCGTTCCGAGGGTGATGTAATTTCCGGACAACCAGGGTCGGATCAGGTCGGGAAGCGTTTTAACAAAATCGGTTGCGGCAACAATAGGCCCCTGCATTCCTTCCATAGCCCGGACGACATAGGGCGTGCGAGGTTCCGATTCCGGGTGCAGCCGGTTCCAGCGATCGGTCGATAATGCGTCATTCCTCAGCTGCTGGTAGCTGGTAGCGCTCCATATATCGGCAGAAATCCTGAATTTTTCTGCAAGAATCTCCCGGGCTTTGAGGACGCACTGCATGATGGTGCCGCTGCCGAAAAGCTGGACGTGGTGCTTCATTCTTTCTTCCGCGGAGCTGAAAAGGTACAGGCCCTTCAGGATGCCTTCCTCCGCTCCGTCGGGCATGGGCGGATGGCAGATATTTTCGTTATAGAGCGTAAGGTAGTAGAAAACGTCCTCCTGTTTTTCATACATCCTGGATAAGCCGCTCTTCACAATCATGGCCATTTCAAAAGCGAAGGCGGGATCGTAGGTGAGGATATTCGGAACCGTGGATGCCAGGATATGGCTGTGGCCGTCCTGGTGCTGCAGGCCCTCGCCGTTCAGAGTAGTACGTCCGGCTGTGGCACCCAGGGCAAATCCGCGTCCGCGTGCATCCCCGAAGGCCCAGAAAAGATCCCCGGTGCGCTGGAAACCGAACATGGAATAGAAAATATAGAATGGAATCATAGGTTCGGCGTGCGTGGCATAGCTCAAGCCGGCAGCCGTGAAACTGGCGGCGCTTCCGGCTTCGGTAATGCCCTCCTCCAGGATCTGGCCGTCCTTGGACTCGTGGTAGCTGAGCAGCATGCCGGCGTCCACCGGTTCATAGAGCTGTCCCCGCGAAGAATAGATCCCGAATTCCCGAAACATGGCATCCATTCCGAAGGTCCGGGCCTCATCCGGAATAATGGGGACGATACGCCGGCCTATCCCCTCGTCGCGCAACAGCATCCGCAGCAGCCGGACAAAAGCTATCGTCGTGGACACTTCCCTGCTCGAACCGGTGCCGGCCCGAAATTCGTCATACAGTTCTCCGGGTGGAAGCTTCAGCGGTTTGCTCCGCACCACTCGCTTCGGCAAGCCGCCCCCGAGCGCGCGGTGCCTTTCCTTTAGATATTGAATCTCCGGACTTTCCGGGCCGGGATGATAGTACGGCGGATCCTCCAGTTGACTATCCGATATAGGCAACTCGAGCAGGTCCCGGAAGGCTTTCAACTGGTCGAGGTTCATTTTCTTCAGTTGATGCGTGACGTTCTTTCCCAGAAAGCCTTCCCCTAAAGCCCATCCTTTGACCGTTTTGGCCAGAATGACACTGGGGGCACCTTTATGCTCCACGGCTGTCTTATATGCGGCATACAGTTTTCTGTAGTCGTGTCCCCCTCGCCGGAGGTTCTCGAGGTCATTGTCGCTCAGATGTTCGACGAGTTTGCGGAGACGCGGGTCGGGTCCGAAGAAATTTTCCCGGATGTAATCCCCCTTGGAGATGGCTAATTTCTGGTACACGCCGTCGACGGTATTGTTCATCTTCTGCAGCAGCACCCCATCGCGGTCCTTCAGCAGCAGGTCGTCCCACTGGCGTCCCCATATGACCTTCAATACATTCCATCCCGCACCGCGGAAAATCATCTCCAGCTCCTGGATGATTTTGCCGTTTCCGCGTACGGGGCCGTCCAGTCTCTGGAGGTTGCAGTTCACGACAAAAGTGAGATTGTCCAGTCTTTCGCGCGAGGCCAGGAAAAGCGCTCCCAGGGCTTCCGGTTCGTCGCATTCCCCGTCGCCGAGAAAACCCCAGACCCGCGAATTTTCAGTATCGACGATGCCGCGCGCCTGGAGATAGCGGTTGAAACGGGCCTGATAGATTGCTGTCAGCGGGCCCAATCCCATGGATACCGTCGGAAACTCCCAGAAGTCGGGCATCAGGCGGGGATGGGGATAGGAGGACAGACCTGCGCCGGGAACGGCTTCGCGGCGGAAATTGTCCAGCTGTTGTTCGGTAAGGCGCCCTTCAAGAAAAGCGCGCGCATAAATGCCGGGCGAGGCGTGCCCCTGGAAGAATACCTGGTCCCCGGCGGTTTTATCATCCTTGCCCCGGAAGAAGTGATTGAATCCCACTCCGTAAAGAGCCGCACTGGAGGCATAAGTCGAAATATGGCCGCCGATACCATCGTATCTCGTATTGGCTCGCGTAACCATTACGGCCGCGTTCCAGCGATCGATCCGGCGGATCCGTTTTTCCATGGCTTCGTCCCCCGGGAATGCAGGCTCCCGGTCGGGCGGGATGGTATTGATATACGGCGTTTGAACGAGTTCGGGCACGCCGAGATTGAGTGCACGCGCCTGTTCGATCAGCAGGCGGAGAAGGCTTCGAGCCCGCTCCCGTCCCTGGTCGAGGGCGACGGACTTTAAGGAATCGAACCATTCCTGGGTTTCGGCGGGATCCGTATCCGGCAATTGTCGATTTAGAGAAGTCACGTTTTCGCTCCGCATTCAGTGAACACCTATGTCATATGGTAACCAACCTCTGATATTCGCGCCAGTAATTTCCTGGACACCCATTTTCTCCTCGTTCTTAACAAGCCCCGGGAATTTTCATAGAATTTTTGTAAAGGAATTTTAGGGACACCCATTTCTACAAATTATCGAGGATATCATGGATATAAACACACATCTTATTCCGACTTCGTTAAAATTACGGCAGGCAAGTCACCCTAACAACAAATCAAGGATGCCCGATTCCCCGATTGGCAAGGCGCGTTAAAGGCAGTACTTGCAATAATTGAAGCCTTAAATATATAAGTGTTCCAATCTCAAATTGATTTCAGTAAAAGGGGAAATATGACAGAACTCAAATACAGCAAGTATTTTCTTAACGAATTGCCGGACGAACAGCGTTTCCAGGGATTCGGTAAAATGCCTGCAATGGTGGCATATACCGACAGTGATATTCTGGAAGGCAGTAAGTACTTCTCCGTAATGGTAATGGGGCCTGAAGCGTTAAAACACCCGGGTCACGGCCCGCACATTCATGAAGATGCGGAACTTCTGGTGGCGCTGGGAACCGATATGGAAAATCCCCGCGACCTGGGCGCCAAGCTGGAAATGTGCATGGGACCGGAAATGGAAAGCCATGTATTTACGGAATCCACAATGATATGGATCCCGGCTAAATTTATTCATGCTCCTTTCCGGGTACTGGAAGTAACGCGTCCGTTTCTGTTCATTCAGTGCCAATACTCTCCCAAACTTACCGAGAAAGGTTTGAAGAAACTAATAAAGGAAGAAATGCGGGACAAAATGTTGTTCATCGATACGGAAAACGATATCGAAAATACATGACCATGTATTTCCTTTGGAGAGAAAACCATTGAGAAGAACCGGACACCCGTAGTTATAAGAATGGATTCAGTCCGGGTGGTCAATCGGTGAAATTAAGAACGGTTGTCTAAGGGAATACGACTATCACTCCGGACATCGAGGCTGAAACGATCGGCGAGGGAAGAGAATTCCCTTTGAGAGAGAATCAACTCCCCCGGCAACAACCGAAGTGATTGGAAAATATTACGGGATTTTAAAGAAATGATAGCAGGGATTAGTGCGTTTGAGTCGGCAAGGAAACAAAGGCAGCCTGAGCTGCCGCAACACCCTTAAACCACCGTTTACCCAATTGATTCGCAAAATCGCGCAGGCTGGTAATTAATCCAGCTACGAGACTGAACTTCTCATCAAATCGGCAAATAGTTACAGTCCACTCTTCAGGATTAGCCCCCACACGCAACAAAACAGGCTCAAGATCGGAATCAATAGCGCCTCGTTTATCCGACCGGATCACCCGTCCGGACCTGTCCACAAGATCCAAGTACTCAGCCGTCGTCATCGGCAGGATCCCACGGCGATCCTTCTCCGATGCAATAGGACATAGCCAATCGACGCTATCGTTCGGAATATCCTGCGGATTGTTTTCGGACAAAACACCTTGCGTATCCGTGGCTATGTTCTCTTTATACCAGGCGCGTATACGCTCCTGAATGCTGGTAAAGTCGCTTTCCTCCGGTGTTGCCGCCACTCCGGCCCGGATCGGATTCAGATCCACATATGTCATGCAGCCGGCAATAGCGGCAACATCGAGAAGTGCCTGGCATTTGAACCGCGACTCCCAGAACCGGCCTTTTACCTCGTCCTCTTTGTTGGCCGCACGGGCGATGAATTCATTCAACCGTCCCATGAACCAGCTCAGACTCGACAGCCTTTTCCGCAGAGTTGCAATACGATCTGAACAATCCGCCAGAGCACGGATCTGTTCCTCCATGGATGGTTTTGCCCCTTTCTTGGATTTACGCCGTGAAGGACAGAGTTTCAGCCAGCGGGATGCCACTTCTCTGTCCGACCAGCCGTCGACGATATCGGGGCGAGTCCGTACAATGGTGTGATAGTGATTCTCCATGACGGAATAAGCGCAGACATCGATGCCAAAAATCGAGGCTAAATGACGCAACCTGTTGACCAGCCACTCTTTACGGTGAGAGTAATCTCGACCGGAATATGCGTCATATCCGTAGAGAAATGCCCGACGGACACATCGGCAGAAACAGTGATAAACACCTTCTTTCCCTTCCTGGACATATTTGCTGCGCGGTAATGCCATTGTTCACCTCCGTTTACTTGTCTAATGGTGAACCTCGGGAAAGTGCCAAGAAAAAATCGAATAAATTATGGGTGTCCAGATCTTCGGATCTTCGGAGATCTTTCGGGATTCGGGATCGGATCAATGAATCAGTAAATGGGTGTCCAGATTTATTCCAGATTTATTCCAAGCAGGGAAAATTTCCCTGCTTGTCATAAGCAACCTCAACGGGCAATAAAACAGCAAGTTCTTGTATCACAATATCTTAGAATTTTTATCAATCTGGCACACAGTTTGCAGCATGATATAATCGAAAGTGAATTTTACCCCCTAATTCGCTGGGACAGAAGTTGGAGCATTGAATCATAAACAAGGAGGTTTTATGAAAAACATAATGAATCGTCATTTAAAATCCGTGCTGTTGCTTATGCTGGCGCTATCCATTTCCGGCATGGCACAGGTACAGGATACAGCCGGGACCGAACAGCCGCAGTTCAATGCCGTCCAAGTCCAGACCGGTCAGAGTTTGAAAGTTGAAGGGGTAATTGTTGAGAAACAACCCGCCGGCCTGACTTTACTATGCCCGGGGGGGATCGTATACAATGTATCCATTTCCAACGACACCAGTATAAAAGAGCGAAAGAAAAATCCATTTCGCGGTGCGAAAACCTACCTCGAAGAAGACCTGATTCGCGGTCTGCAGGTGGAGGTACAGGGCACGGGCGACAGCAAGGGAAACCTCGTCGCCAGGGAGATCAAGATGCGGAACGACGATCTTGAAATGGCCCGAACAATGGATTCGCGGGTCGTTCCCGTTGAAGATGATCTGAGGGAGACGCAAATCCGGCTGGAGGAAAGCGAGCAGAATGCCCGCAGACTGTCCGGACAGGTGCAGGAACTTTCCGAAGTCTCCAACTCCGCCCGCACCGGAGCCCAGAAAGCACAGGAATCGGCGGACCTGGCCATGTCGGCCGCCAACAACGCCAAGATATTTGCTGAAGAAAGTACGGCTGCAACAAATAACCGTATTTCAGCGCTGGACGAATACAGGGTAAATTCGACCGTCGTCGTTCTTTTTGCCGCAGGCAGCTCAGACCTGTCCGAAGAAGCGAAAAGCGACCTGCGGGCCCTTGCCGGACAGCTGGAAAATGAGAAGGGTTACCTCGTGGAAGTCGCCGGGTTCGCCTCGGCGGATGGAAGCGCAGAATACAACCGAATGCTGAGCCAGAAGCGGGCCGACACCGTCATTCGACATATGGCGGAAACCTACGGGATACCGATACGGCGGTTTATCACTCCCATGGGATACGGGGAAAATCAGCCGATAGCCGACAATCAGACACACACGGGCCGCCGGCAGAATCGCCGCGTCGAAGTGCGGGTCCTGTTAAGCAAGGGATTGACCCAACCGGAACCGGCCGCCGCTGAGGCAGCCGAGTTGGGCCATTAATACTGTCCCCTGTACAGACGATAAGGCTGTTATGCAGGCTCATATATTTCGTCGACTGAATCGTATATGCATACTGCTCCTCTGCCTGGGCATCCGGCAGAGCCTGCAGGCGCAGGTTCCGGCCGCAGGCAATCCGGATGCCCGGGCTGCTTCGATAGGATTGTCCCTGGAAGCCATAAAAGTCTGCACCAACCTTGTCACGGTTCCCGTCTCGGTAACAGACGCCGTCGGAGCCCCTGTGGCAAACCTAGATGTAGAGGATTTTCAAATAAAAGAAGACGGTCGAGCGGAAGAAATTTTGACGATGATTGAAGCGGGACAATCGCCCCTGCAGCTTATCCTGATACTCGATCGGACAAAAAGCGTCCACTCCGATTTCGAAATTGAACAGGCGGCAGCGAACCGTTTCCTGAAAAAAGTTTGGAAACCGGGTGATTCCGTTTCAATAATTTCCATAGGTAAAAGGCCCGATATCCATCTTGAGGAATCCACCTCCCTGGAAGAAGCCTTACTAACTCTCTCTCAATTACAGCCGACGGAAGGAGCATCGGCTTTTTTCGATGCCGTTGCCATGGGCGCCGGTCTTTTAAGTCAATCAACGGCTCCGAATACAAGACAGGTCTCGGTCATCTTCTCCGATGGGGAGGATAATATCAGCGACGGCACCTATGCGGGCGCACTGGATGCCATTCGACATTCCAGCGCCGTCGTTTATTCCATCAATCCAAGCGGCGCCTCTGTGCGGCTGAATGAAATCAGCCGGCAGGGACAGCAGTGGCTTGCCCTGCTTACACGGAAAACCGGAGGGGAGGCGTTTGTTTTGGAAAGGAATCTGGATCTGGACGAAATTTATCACCGTATTGCGGTGGATCTGAGAGCCCAGTACCTTTTAAGCTATTACTCCTCCAATCCCCGCACGGATGGATCTTTCCGCAATATTATGGTATCCCTTCCCCGGAAACCAGAACTGCGGATTCGGGCCCGGCAGGGATATTACGCTGCCCTGGCATCCCCGGAAACCGCGGAAATAAACGGAACGAAATGAGATACTCGATTAAAAGACCACTACTGTCCCAGATGCTCGCGCAGGATTCGGAGCATACGATGCAGCGGCTCCGCGGCGCCCCAAAGCAGCTGGTCGCCGACGGAAAATGCCGTCAGGTAATCGTTCCCTATCAGCATCTTGCGGATGCGCCCCACGGGCACTTTCAATGTTCCTGAAACCGCTGCGGGGCTCAGGCGTTTCAGAGTGTCCTCCTTATTGTTGTCGATCACTTCGACCCAATCGTTGGCGCTTCCGATTATCGCCTCTACTTCATCCAGCGGCACATCCTTCTTCAGCTTGATGGTGAATCCCTGGGAGTGGCATCGCATGGCCCCGATGCGGACGCAGATACCGTCGATCGGAATCTCCCGCTCAGTGCCGAGTATCCGGTTCGTTTCCGCAATGCCTTTCCATTCTTCGCGGGTCTGGCCCTTGTCCACCGGACGATCGATCCAGGGGATCAGGCTTGCCGCGAGAGGAACGCCGAAGTTGTCCACGGGCAGAGAACCAGAATCCAGAACCTCCGTAACCCGACGATCGAGATCCAGGGCCGTCGCAGCCGGATCGTCGAGCACCGGCCTGGCGTAATCCACGATCGAGGCCATCTGCACCACCAGTTCCTGCATATTGGCCGCTCCGGCACCGGAAGCCGATTGGTAGGTCATCGAGGTAAGCCACTCAACCAGTTCGGCCTTAAAAAGCCCGGCCAGGGCCATCAGCATAAGGCTTACCGTGCAGTTGCCGCCTGCGAAGGTTTTAATTCCGCCTGCCAGCGCCTTGTCGATAACCGGGCGGTTGACGGGATCCAGGACTATCCGCGCCTCTGCTTCCATTCGCAGGGTGGACGCCGCATCGATCCAGTATCCGTTCCATCCGGAATCCCGGAGTTTCCCGTAGACTTCCGTGGTATATCCGCCCCCCTGGCAGGTAAGGATTACTTCCATCGCGGCCAGTGCTTTCCGGTCGAAGGCATCCTTAAGAACCGTTTCCCCCTCGCCCACATCCGGGCCCTTGCCGCCCACATTCGAGGTTGTAAAAAAATGCGATTCCAGACCAGAAAAACCGTTTTCCGCAAGCATCCGCTCCATAAGAACGGACCCGACCATACCCCGCCAGCCAACAAACCCGACTCTCACCGTATCTGCTCCCGTTTAAGCCCTCCCGGAGGAGAGAGTTGCCTTACTTGTGTATCTACCCCATGGATAGGGATTAAATCCGCTCAGAAATAATACCTGATTCCAATGCAAATGAAAATTATGGACACCCATTGTTTTAGAGAGATGTGGAGGAGAGATGTGGACAAATGAAAATTATCATTGTTTTAGAGAGATGTGGACACCCATGATTAAATTCTTGTTCTTTGCCGGTCGAAAAACCATAGTATGAAGCCATGAAAACCGGACGCAGGTTTCAAACCGCCTTTATCCTGGGCGCCGGGCTCGGCACGCGGCTCCGTCCTCTGACGGAATCCTGCCCGAAACCGCTGTTGGATCTGGGTGGGCGGCCGATCATTACCTATGCCATGGATCACCTTATAACCGCCGGAGTCGAACGCTTTATCGTCAATACACACCATTGCCCGGAAGTGTACCTGGAGAAATTTCCGGACCTGCAATGGCGGGGACGGCCGATCCTGTTACGTCATGAACCGACACTGTTGGATACGGCAGGGGGGCTGAAGAACATAGAAGACCTGTTTGCCGAAGATGAAGCCGTCATCTGCTACAATGGGGATATCCTGGCTGATTTCTCCTTAGACGGATTTCTGCAGTCTCACCTCACAATACGCCCGGAGGCCACACTGGTCCTGCGAAGTCATGGGCCGCTGCTGAATGTGGCTATCGACGACCAAGGGGCAATATGCGATATTCGGAACTCCCTGGGAAATCCCGGCACACGCCGGTGCATGTTCACCGGAATTTACGCCGTGGAAACTTCGCTTCTGAGACATATTGAAAGCGGCAGAGTCGAATCTATCGTCACCGTATTTCTGGAAAGGATCCGAAGCAACCCGGGTTCCATTACAGGATTCGTGATCGACGACGGCACCTGGCACGATATCGGGTCACCCGACGCCTATGAGACCTTAAAAACCAGAATCGCCGCACCGGAGGATTGATGCAAGTTCCCGATGGACTTATCCCTTACGCAAAACAAACGCTGGGACTGTCACCGGCTACACAGGTCGAAGTCCATCCGTTTGCAAAAAGGGGTTCGGACCGGGACTATTTCCGCATCACATGGAATAAAACAGAATCTGTTGTGCTGGTGCACTATAACCCCACACGGCACGAAAACGCTTTCTTCACCGAAATTGCCCGTTTTCTCGAAACCATCGATATCCCAACGGTCCGCATCCTGGGACACGAACCCGCGGATTGTTTTATCGTCATGGAGGACCTGGGAGATGTTGATCTCCACTCCCTGCAAAATGCTCCATGGGAAAAACGCCGAACGCTGTATCAGAAAACGCTGACAATCGCCCATCATCTCCACTCCTACCCGGCTCTGCAGTTTCCGGCCCACCGGATAGCCCTGGCGGAGCCTTTCGGCCCCAACCTGTACCGCTGGGAACGCAATTATTTCACGGAAAATTTCGTCGAAAGACTCTGCCGGATCCATCCGGAATCCGGCGCCCTAAAACAACTTGAAGAGGAGCTGGCCGCAATGGCGGACAGGCTGCTGGCGCTCCCGCGCCGCCTCGTGCATCGCGACCTGCAGTCTCCCAATATTATGATTTTCCAGGACGAGCCCTACCTGATCGACTTCCAGGGCATGCGCTTCGGCACCCTCTTCTACGACCTGGGTTCCCTGCTT
>CAZPHK010000047.1:25913-27505 GCA_964586015.1 uncultured Acidobacteriota bacterium
TTTATGATCCTTATGCCGCGCTTTCCGAGAGCGAGCGAGAGGATCTGCTGCGCTACTACTTCCAACTGTCGGGAACGAAAACGAATTGGAACGAATTCCGGCATGCCTTCATGGAAGCGTCCGCCCAGCGCCTTATGCAGGCCCTGGGCGCCTACGGGTTCCAGGGAATCGTACGGGGCATCCGGGACTATCTCGCACAGGTCCGACCGGGGGTGGAAAACTTATGTATCGTCCTGCAGCATGCCGGCACGCTGCCCCATCTTCAGGAACTCGCGTCCCGGTGCCGGGACGTTCTGTCCGGCAACGACTGGCATTTCGATATTTGATATAATGCAATACACGATAAATTTCCTGGAACCATTCTGATTGGAGCAAAAATGCCCCGTCGCAGCTTCTTTCTAATCGCAGTCCTTGCCCTGACTCTGGCACCCGCCGCTTCCCAGGAGAGAACAAGGCGGAAAGGCCCGGTCGTTCGCCAGGCGGACCGCATCCTGATAGAATCCGGCGATCCCGGGGCTCTCTTTGATTTCTTTGCTGAAACCCTCCGGCTGCCCATTGCCCGGCCTCTTACAGAGCAGCAGGCCTACACAAGCGGCAGCGTGAGCACGGGGGACGTCGTCCTTGAAATATACAGGTACGGAGCCCGCGGAGAAACGCCTGCAAAAGCCCGCTACACGGGTCTGTCCTTCGAGCCCTACCCCCTGGAGGACGCCCTGCAGGAACTGCGGATTATCGGGATCCCTTACGATCCACCGCAGCCTCATTCATCAACGCTTCCGGACGGGACCGAAGGCACGGCCTATACGACCGTAAACCTGCCTTCCCTTTCCACGCCGCTTCTGCCTGTATCCTTCGTTGAGTACAACGATCAATTCCTGCAGGTAACGGTCCGGAGGAAACAATGGGGCAACCGCCTGCTGCTGAACGGCGGCGGCCCGCTCGGCATAGAATCGATGCACGCGATCGTTCTGGAATCTGACAACTTAAAAAAATACGAGGCGGAATGGATCCGGTTGCTCGGGAAACCGGACAAAAACGGATACCTGCACTCAGTGCTGGGCCCGGCATTCCTTATCGTGCCGGGATCGAAGAGCGGCATTCAACGAATCGTTCTGCAGGTGAAATCGCGCTTCCGCGCCGAGGCGTTTCTCACGGACCGGAAACTGCTGGGAAAAAAAGAAAAGGGAGAGATCTTCCTGAAGCCTTCGGCAATGCAGGGACTTCGCCTGTCGCTGGTTGAAACGCCGGCGGATTAGCCGGCGGGAAACAGCGTCTAACCGAACAGGTCCAGCGCTTCTTTTTCCATTTCCACCTGCGTTTCAATAATCTTCAGATTCGCCCTGTATACGATCTTGGCCTCGTTGGCTTCAACCATGGCTCCGGCGATATCCGTGTCACCGGTCAGTGTAATACGATCGACTGCTTCTCCCGAAGATGCAGCGACATCACTGCAATTTAATGGACGGGAAACCTTCCTGGCCGCGTTATTGAGCTGATTTTCGGCAGTCCGCAGACCTTCCAACGAAATTGAATAGTCGAATCCCATAATTATCCTTATACCTGCCTCATCGGCAGACCCTGTAATTTATGTA
>CAZPHK010000048.1:0-27371 GCA_964586015.1 uncultured Acidobacteriota bacterium
GATACATTTCAATTGGCTGATGGTACGGTTTCCACTGTATATCCCGTAGAGCTTCCTCCTCTGGCGCCCAATGAACAACTGTCGGTGGAATTGGCCCAGATTTTTGACTTTGACAACAGCGAGGACAACCACGGACATCTTTATATATCTTCAGATCAGCCGGGGATTGTAGGATATGCCGTGACAGGTACGATTCAGGCTTCATTTCTGGAGGCTCATTTAACCGGTCTGAACGGTATGTCTCTCTATACCTTTCCGGATCAACTGCACGATTGGATTATGCCCGATATTCCTGGACAGAATGTAACGCCTCCCGAGTTCAGACTGTTAAATCCGAATTACAGCTCTACAGATTATGAATTAGTGCACTACGGCGCCGACGGCTCGATCCTTGAGGCTGAATCCAAAACTGATTTCGCTGCATCAAACCGGCTGATTTTTACACCGGATGAGTTGTTCAGCAATTCGCAATTGGGACAGGTACTTATCGCGGGCGGCAGATTTCCCGCGCCGGACCGTGCAACTGAAGTCTACTCGCCGGATCTCCTGACTTTTCTGGCGGGCGGCGCAATGCAGGATGCCAGATACGGACATGCCGCCGAGTTGTTGGCCAACGGCCAGGTCCTTATGACCGGGGGGAGGGATGCGACCCGCGTACTTAAAAGCGCGGAACTGTATGACCCGATTTCCTCAGGATTCCTTCCTGTTGTCGGAACTATGGTTCATCCCCGCTACAGGCACACGGCGACTCTTTTGAATAACGGGAAGGTGCTGGTGGCAGGCGGTCAAAACACCGTTTCCATTAACAACACGGCCGAGCTTTACGATCCCGAATCGGAAACCTTTTCCCGCGTTGACGACTTCATGAACTCTCCCCGCGATGCGCATACGGCGACAAAATTACCGGACGGCACTGTACTCATTGCCGGGGGAATTGACGGGATCGGCCTTTCAAATACCGCGGAAGTATACAATCCCGCTACATCCGAGTTCAGCCCCACGGGTTCCATGCATACGGGAAGGGCTTTCCATCAAGCGGTTCTTCTGGAAAACGGCCGTGTGCTGATTACCGGAGGATATAATGGGGATTATTTGAGTTCGGCGGAAATCTACGATCCCTCTGCGGGCACCTTTACGGAAATTCCGTCCATGAATGTTGCGCGGAGCCACCATACCGCGACATTGCTTCCCGACGGGAGGGTTCTGATTGCGGGCGGAACGAATTCTTCAGGCGCCCTCAGTTCCGTCGAAATGTACGTACCTTACACCAACCGGTTTTTCCTCCTGAGTACCGAAATGAAGCAGGCCCGGACACGTCATACCGCGACGATGCTTCCGAACGGCAATGTTCTTATCGTAAGCGGTTCGGATGGAGAGGAGGCGGTTGAGTCTTCCGAGATATTTTCCACAAATCTTCTGATCTTCCAAGAACTGACGTCGGAACAGTTGTTTCAATGGGATCACACGGCGACTCTTCTGCAGGATTTGATCGCGGGTTACCTGAGGGGATCTTCATCGATAGGCCTCATGTTCCGGGGACGTTACAGAAATACGGGGGCTGAAACTACAGTCAACGGCATAGACGTCGAAAAATTTGAGGGAATCACCGACATTTATTCCCCCCAATTTATCAATGTTCTGCCGAATCATACACGGCTCAACCTGATCAATGCCAATGACGACAGCGATGCAACCGTAACAATCACTCTGTACGATGCGGGAGGAGCCGTTTTAGCCGAGGAAACACGACCGCTTCCGGTGAACCATCAGATTAATGAGGATTTGTTGAATATCTTCCCTGATGTTCCTGAAATTCAGGGACAGGAAGGCTGGATAGAAGTTACCAGCGACGTGGATAAAATTGTAGGGGCGGTTTCATTCCTGGACGAAGAAAATTACGTCCTGACAACCCACGAACTCTCAGGGACTCCTTTGGAAGAATTCGTTTATCCGCTTGCGGCCGAGGACAACCAGGATTATGTGACGGAAATTTCTTTGCTGAATCCCCACAATCAATCCACCAATGTAGAAATCGAGTATCGGGATTCAGACGGAACGGTCCTTTATGCCACTTCGTTTGCGCTGGGGGCGGGAACTCGAAGAAGTGAGACTCTGAGCGATTATTTCGGCGTGTCGCTTGACAGGCTGTACGGTTATATCTATATCCGTTCCGGTCTGGGTCTTTACAGCCTCTCGGTTCTTAAAGACCGGGACGAGAAATTCGGTTGTGCCGTACCTCCAATCCCGGTTCCAGTTCCGGAGCCTTAAATGGACCGTGCGTTCAATATTCTATTAACGCTTCAACGGGGAACGTCCCGGCATGGACAATGGATGGTTGAATGCCTCAGGGGCTCATGGCCCAGGCTTGTAGGGGATAAGCTCGCCTCCGTATGCCGACCGGCTGATATGGCCGGTACGGTTCTCACGGTTGAGGTTACCGATGATGCCTGGCTGGATGCGGTTCGCGGTCTGCAGGCGGATTTGCGGGACAAGCTCAACTCTGTTACCGGCGGGGAGGTAAAAGAGCTGAAGATTTTAATCAAAAAAAGCTTCCTGCAGAAACTGTAAAAAGGAATCCCCGGCCTGGTTGAAACACGCCACTCCGCTTGAAAGACCTGCGGCGCTGTTTGAGCGCGCGGCAAGGTCGAATTTCTGCACGCGCAAACGCGCTTTTTCGTCCTGCAGATTCCGGAGTTCCCGCTCCCGCGCCCTTTTTAATCCGCCGTTGCGAATGAAAATGATGATTTCCTGAAGTTCTCTTTTATCAAACCAGCTGCCGTGATCCCGGCACCAGTCCAGTACTACGCCCGAACAATGAGAGAAATTTCTATGATTCATTAATTTCCCGCATTCGGGGCAGGGAATGTAGGCTCTTTTCCGTTTGTACCGTTTTTTCCCGGATTCGGTTTTTTCCTCGAACTGGAATCGCAGCACGGCCTCCTGTTCCTCCTCACGCCTGCAGATGTCCTGAAAAGTGTTTTTGTCAATCCACAGACCTCCGCACTGAAGGCATTCGTGCAGAGTATGCCTGCCGACCTCCGTCCGTTCGAGAACCGACTCGCAATGAGGACATTTAAGGGTGCTTTCTCTTATCGGAGCGGATTCGGGGACAACCGTACCGCAGAAAGGGCAGTGTTTCATAGTAACGGCAACACTGCCGAAACAGGCCGGGCATATCCGGGTGGCTATGGGGGAGCCGCAATAGAGGCAGACACTGCTGTCGGGTGACGCGGCTGCCCCACAATTCGGGCAGTGGAACGCCGCCGCTTTGAAATCTCTCGATCCTGTCATGGCGCATCCTGATGAAAATATAAATTATCCATCGGATTCCCGGCATGTCTGCATTAGTAAAGATATTGCTGTGCGAAGGGGAAAACCGGCCGATAAGTAATATATACAAGACTGTGTCATCGAAAGCGGGACGGAACTGTATTGGTCCTGCGGTTTAAGAATTTGCAATCTGCAGACAGGGAGCTTGGGTATGAATATGTGGGCTAAAGTTCGCGGCGAATTGATTGATATCGTTCAATGGACTGACGATTCGAATGATACGTTGATCTATCGTTTCGAGCGTTACGGCAACCAGATAAAGTATGGGGCCAAACTGACGGTTCGCGAGGGCCAGGCCGCTGTTTTTGTAAATGAGGGGAGAATTGCGGACGTTTTTCATCCGGGCATGTACACTCTTGAAACCCGAAATCTGCCGATACTTTCAACACTGCAGGGATGGAAGTACGGTTTCAACAGCCCATTCCTTGCGGAAGTATATTTCTGCTCCACCCGTCAGTTTACGGATCTGAAATGGGGCACTCAAAAACCGGTTATCATGCGTGACGTCGAGTTTGGCCCTGTGCGTCTGCGGGCTTTCGGCACCTATGCCATAGCCGTCAAAGATCCCTCCGTTCTGCTGCGTCAGTTGTCCGGGACGGAAGGCCGTTTCACTCTCGATGAAATCGTGAACCAGCTCCGCAACCTGATCGTATCGAGATTTGCGGATATGATGGGGGAAAGCAAAATTCCGGTGCTTGATCTGGCTTCCAGCTACAATGAGTTGAGTGAATCGCTGTCCGGACAAATCGGGGCCGAATTTAACAACTACGGCCTGCAACTGGTGACATTGCTGATTGAAAACATCTCCCTTCCGGCCGAAGTGGAACAGACACTGGACCGCCGGACCGGCATGGGAGTCGTCGGAGACCTTTCGGAATACACAAGATTCAATACGGCCGACTCCATACCGGCAGCTGCCGCCAATCCTGGCGGTCTGGCCGCCGCGGGTGCCGGCGTCGGCATTGGAATGGCTATGGCGGGACCTGTTGCTCAGGCCGTTGCGAATCCGGCGAAGACTCCACCGCCCATACCCGGAGCAGCCCGGTACTTTCTCGCCGTGGAAGGCCGGCAAGAGGGTCCCTATACCATGTCAGGCCTGGGTTCACGGGTTGATTCCGGAGAATTAACCAGACAGACGCTGGTATGGGCCGAAGGTATGACGGAATGGGAACCCGCCGGACAGGTTGCAGCGCTGGAAAGTCTTTTTGCAGGTGCGCCTCCCCCCCTGCCGGCGGCATAATGATTGATTGAAGATTTAAAATTAAAGATTGAAGATTGGCGCTGATGGGCAAGGATAAATTGATTGTTCAGATGTAAAGGTGCCTGTCCTGATCGTTTTCGTACAAGGTTTCCTTTTACTGGAATAACATTCCATCTGTACGACTAATTCCATCCCGGTAAATAATTCAAACGGCCTGAATCTTCAATCTGTAATCTTTAATTTTCAATCTTTAATCTACGTCAGACCTGCGAAGTACTCTCCGGTTTCACATCCACCCTGGTTTGGAAGTATTATTATATGCATTGTAGGGGCGAACCTTCCGCCTTCGCCTAAGCCGAATCTTCGATTCGGCCAGGCTTCAGGCTTCGCCCATAGCCAAAGCAAAGCCTTGGCCGGGCTACGCCCGACAAGTCGGCGGACAAGTTGGTGTCCGCCCTTGTACGAATAAAATCCGGAATGCGGACATGTTTGTTCAGATGCGCCGAAGGGGGAGATAATGGAGTTTACCAGGGAAGAATTATCACGATACAACCGCCAGATATCGATTCCCGGTTTCGGTATTGAAGGGCAGCGGAAATTAAAGAATGCCAGGGTTTTTATTGCCGGAATAGGAGGATTGGGTTCCATTTCGTCTTTTTATCTGGCAGGGGCAGGCGTGGGGCATCTGAAGATTGTGGATAAGGATAAAGTCGATTACAGCAACCTGAACCGTCAGATTATTCACTGGGTCGGCAACATCGGCGATTACAAGTCGGATTCCGCCTATGCGAAACTCAAGGAATTCAATCCCGAATGCGCCACTGAGGCTGTTCGGGAAGAGATCCGTGAAGACAACTGCGAAAGCCTCATAGGAGACTGCTCCATTATTGTCGATGCCATGGATAATATGCCTGCCAGAAAGATTCTGAATGCCGTGTCGGTGAAGAAATCCATCCCTTATATATACGGCGGCGTTCATCAGCTCGACGGAATGGTTTCTACATTTATTCCGGGGAAAACCCCCTGCCTGGAATGCGTATTTCCGGATACGGGATCTGCACCGGCCAAGACTCCGCCTCCGAGTATTCTTGGTCCCGTTCCGGGAGTCGTCGCTTCCATACAGGCTATTGAAACCGTCAAGGTCCTTTTGGGCTTTGAGACGCCTCTGGCCGGCAGGCTGCTGTGCTTCTGCGGAACCGACATGACCTTCCGCGAATTCAAAATCAAACCGGATCCGGAATGCCCGGTCTGCGGCAAATTGAAGATTGAAGATTGAAGATTACAGATTCCGGTTGATGGGTTTAGCTCGTTAGATGCTTTTTGAGGGATAACTGATTATCCATTAATTCCTGATATCATGTTGAAATCCGTCGCTTCCAGGGGCTTGTGAAAAGGGCGAACACAAGGTTCGACCTTACTGCCAATTGTCTTTAATCTTCCATCTTAAATCTTTTTTATGGCCCGTTCAAAAAAGGGCAGAGAACGCACAATAGTTTCGCGAGGAACTGTAAGGGAAAGCCGGACGTAACCGCCTCGGCCGAATCCCTTTCCGGGAACAGCCAGCACACCCTCTTTCTGAAGAATTTGCGTGAATACCATATCGTCCGGAACGGGTGTTTTCAGAAAAACATAAAAGGCGCCCTGAGGTTTGCGGACTTCGTAGCCCGCTTGCGCAAGGCCGTCGCAAAGCAGGTCCCGTTTTTCCTTATACGTTGCCAGATCCGGCGATGCATCCGGCGCTTCCGCCGTAGCAAGCTGCCAGATTGCCGGGGCATTGATAAATCCCAGAATTCTGTTGGTAAACGTGCAGGCGTTGGACAGCGCATCAGCGTCCGGAATCCGTGGTGAAATGGCAAGGTATCCGATGCGTTCTCCAGGAATCGACCAGGTTTTGGACCATGAGGTGGCGATGACGCAGTTCGAAATGATGGATGCCGTTTCCGGGCATTCCGCCCCGTCGAAGACGAACGATTTATACGGTTCATCGCTGATGACAATAATAGGATGATCGGCACGCCGGAGCGCCTGTTCAAGCTCCCGTAATACGGTTTCGGAATAAATTACACCTGTAGGATTATTGGGCGAGTTCAGGATGATGGCGCGGGTTTTTGGAGTAACCTTCGATTCAATGGCAGCGATATCCAATTCAAAATTCTCATCCGTCTCGACCGGCACCATTTTCCCGGAAAAGTTGGCAATATAGAACTGATAGTCCGGGAAAAAGGGAACCGGAACGATGACTTCATCTCCGGGGTTGAGCATGGCTTTGAATACGGTGTTCATCGCGCCCGCACAGCCTACGGTCATCAGAATATGATTTTCCGTGTATGGAATTCCGGTATCCCGCTTCAGGATTTCCGCCAGGTTTCGTCTCACCTCGGGAAAACCGGCATTCGGCATATAGCTGTGGGATCCCGGAGCGTTCTCTCCCACCAGTCTTCGGAGCGCGGCCTGCACTTTTTCAGGAGGATCTTCGGTCGGATTCCCGAGTGTAAAGTCGAAAATATTTTCCGCGCCGCGTTCCTTTTTCAGACGGATGCCTTCCTCAAACATTTTTCGAATCCAGGATGCGCTTTCGATCTGTCTGTTTACGGTTTCCGATACTATCATTCGGATACTCCTTCTTTATGAGTGCAATTGGTATTCAATTCTAGCGTTTACGTTTGTTGCATGGCAACCCGTAAATCGGGGGCAGGCGGTCTTGTCAGTGCAACCGGAAGAAGGAGTCAAGTTCCTGCACTCCCTTGCCTACGGCCTCGGCGCTTTTTTGCAGAAGAAGCATCTCGGATTCCTCCAGTTCGAGCTCAATAATCCTTTCAACGCCGTTTTTCCCCAATAAAACCGGCACGCCGATAAACAGATTTTCAATGCCATATTCTCCGCGAAGGAAAGCGGCGCACGGCGCCAGCGCTTTGCGGTCCGTGACGATGGCTTCCGCCATTTCGGCGACCGAAGCAGCCGGCGCGAAATAGGCGGATCCTGTTTTAAGGTGGGCGACAATTTCCGCACCCCCCTTGCGCGTTCGTTCGACGAGGCGTTCGATGACGCGCGGTTCCAGTAATTGGGGGACCGGAATGCCCGCCACTGTTGTGAACCGGGGCAACGGCACCATCTGGTCTCCATGACCTCCCATTACCATCGCGTGAACATCCGACAGGGAGCATCCGACTTCTTCCGCGACAAAACAGCGGAATCGTGTGGAATCCAGTATGCCGGCCATTCCCACCACCCGGCGTACCGCAAAGCCGGTGGTGCGGAATGCAACATGGCACATTACATCCAAGGGATTCGATACTACGATGACCGTGGAATTCGGAGCATAGGTCGCAATGTTTTCCGCGGCGATTTTTACAATACCGGCATTCACTTTCAGGAGATCCATCCGGTCCATTCCGGGCTTGCGCGGCACTCCCGCTGTGATGACCACGACATCGCTTCCTTCTATTCTGGAATAATCTTTCGTGCCTTCAATCGAGACATCGTATCGTCGCAGGGGCCCGGCATGAAGGAAATCCAGAGCTTTGGCGCGGGTCAGGCCTTCGTTTATGTCCACCATGACGATGTCGGCAATTATTTTCTCGGCAATGTAGTATGCGGCGGTGGCGCCCACGTGCCCCGCTCCGATAATGCTGACTTTCTTCCTAGGCATGCGGTTCTCCTCCTTTTCTTCCATCTGTCTCGGCTGTGCTGTTATTAATGGATGCGCGCAATTCAGCCACGGCCTTCTGAAATTCCTCTTCTTCGGAAGCGTTCATTTTGACGGGGATCGCGCGATCCACGCCGCCGGCTCCGATACACGCGGGTACGCTGACCGCAATGTCGGACAAACCGTATTCGCCCTGTAACCGGAAGGATACCGGCAGAATCGTTCTCGTGTCCCGTGATACTGCTTCAACCAGTGCCGCTACGGCGGCGCTGGGTGCATAGAACGCGGTCGATTTCTCGGCCAGATGAAGGATGGTGTCCCCTGCCCGGCGGACTTCATCTATTATCGCGTCGAATTCTTCTTTCGGCAGCAGCTTGTCAACCGGGATTCCGGACACCCTTACAGTGTTACGGAGGATGACCATGCACGGCCTGTGAGGGCCGACAACCATTCCCGTCACTTCGCGGGAGGAAACGCCGAGGGCATTGCTTACAAGAAAACGAAGCCGTGTTGAACTGAGCAGGCCGCCGATGCCGAGAACCTTCCTGCGGTCGAAACCCAGAAGGTTCCGGGTCAACAGGGTTATACGGTCCACCGGTTCCACGATATTTATAATGACCGCATCGGGTGTAAGCCGTTTGATATCTTCGCAGATCATTTTCATCAATGCGGCATTGTCCCGGTATAGATCGTCGCGGGTTTCGTTCGGATTGCGTACGCGGCCGGCTGCAATCACTACGATTTGGCTTCCCCGGATATCCTCGATGGAACCGGCACCCCGGATGGCCGTATCGTAACGGCGGATCGGTCCGGCCTCCGACAGATCCAGGGCTTTGCCCTGTGGAAGACCTTCTCTGACGTCCACAAGCGTAACGGATGCGCTGCGGTTTTCGGCGATAAAGAAGGCGCTGTTTGCGCCTACATTTCCGCTGCCGATAATGCTGACTTTTTTCATGATGTCTCCATATGCGGCGTGTTTGAATGCCTCTCTGCTCTCTAAGTATACATTATTGACATCCCTGCGGATTTCACAAGTCCATCATGAACCCGAAGCGCATTCAATAAAGCATAAAAGTAGAAATAAAATCCGGAATTAAAAGAAAATCTCATTATATAAGTTCTGCTAATCAATATCCGGTTGCAGAATCGCATATAAAGACTGTAGATTATGTCTGTCATCCCCGGATATAGTTAAAATGCAGAGTTCCTTGACCATTACGGTGCTATGGGTATAAGTTAATCGGGGCATGGATCCGTGTTTGGTCCCTGCCGTATTTCAATGGTTTATTTTTTTTGACGAATGAATACCACCTAATGGGATCTAATCAGCCATTTTTAATGAATATTTTAAGTGCGGCCGGAAATGGACCGATTTTATCGGTAGGTCAGCATTAAAGGAATACTCCTATGAACGCCCCCACAAAACACGCAAAAATTCTGGCTTGGATTGATGAAATTGCAAAGTTGACGGAGCCTGATTCCATTTACTGGTGCGACGGCAGCCAGGCCGAGTATGACGCCGTGATTAAAATCTCGGTCGACGCGGATTTGGCCATCCCGGTTACCAAGCGCCCGAATTCCTATCTGTTCCGATCCGATGCTTCCGATGTGGCTCGCGTTGAAAACCGCACGTACATTGCCTCCAAATCGGAAGAAGATGCCGGACCGACCAATAACTGGATCAATCCTCTGAAATTAAAGTCAACAATGTCCAAACTTTATAAGGGATGTATGCATGGCCGGGTGATGTATGTGATCCCTTTTTCCATGGGCCCTCTCGGCTCCCATATATCCAAGATTGGAATTCAGATCACTGATTCCACCTATGTTGTAGCCAACATGCATATCATGACGCGCGTCAGCAACAAGGTTTTTGACATACTGGGGGAATCCGGAGAATTTATTCCCTGCCTGCATTCCGTGGGAAAACCCCTTGAGCCCGGTCAGGATGACGGCGGACATTGGCCGTGTGCCCCCCTGGCCCAGAAGTATATTGCGCATTTCCCCGATGAGGAGACTATCTGGTCCTATGGTTCCGGCTACGGAGGGAATGCGCTTTTAGGCAAGAAGTGCCTGGCGCTCCGCATCGCATCCGTTATAGCAAGAAAAGAGGGGTGGCTCGCGGAGCATATGCTGATACTGAAGTTAACGAATCCCGAAGGCAGGACGAAGTATATTGCCGCGGCTTTCCCGTCCGCATGCGGGAAGACGAATCTTGCCATGCTGGTTCCGACAATTCCGGGCTGGAAGGTTGAGACCATCGGGGACGATATCGCCTGGATGAAGCCGCATGAGGACGGCAGGCTTTATGCCATTAATCCGGAAGCCGGATTTTTTGGCGTTGTCCCCGGGACCTCAATGGAATCGAATCCGAACGCGATGCGCTCCATCGAAAAAAATACAATTTTTACGAATGTCGCGCTGACGAAGGACGGCGACGTCTGGTGGGAAGGAATTGGATACGATCCTCCCGGCACGCTCATCGACTGGCAAGGCAACACCTGGAAGCAGGATAAGCACGGGAAAAATCAGTCGCCGGCCGCGCATCCCAATTCACGGTTTACAGTCCACGTCTCCCAGTGTCCGTCCGCGGCGCCAGAATGGGAAGATCCCGCCGGAGTTCCCATCGACGCCATCCTTTTCGGCGGGCGCCGGCCGACCACGATCCCTCTTGTGACGCAGGCCTTCGACTGGAACCATGGAGTATTCATGGGC
The DNA here is from genome assembly GCA_964586015.1 of uncultured Acidobacteriota bacterium. Taxonomy (GTDB): domain Bacteria; phylum Acidobacteriota; class UBA6911; order UBA6911; family UBA6911; genus UBA6911. The sequence goes on from CAZPHK010000048.1 coordinate 10,893, forward strand.
TCGATCGCGGGTTCCGAAATAACCGCCGCAGCGCTGGATCTCAAAATCGGTTCCGTTCGACGGGATCCGTTTGCGATGCTTCCATTCTGCGGTTACCACATGGGGGATTACTTTGCCCACTGGATCCGGGTGGGAGAGAAAACGCCGGCAGACGTGCAGCCGAAATTTTTCTTTGTCAACTGGTTCCGAAAAACCAAAGACGGCAAGTATCTCTGGCCAGGATTCGGCGAGAACAGTCGTGTATTGAAATGGGTGTTCGAGCGCTGCGATGGCGCCGGGAAAGCCGTTGAAACCCCCATAGGGCATATGCCCGATCACGATGCAATCGACAGGCCTGACGGCGTCACGGAAGAGGCGATGAAGGAACTGTTCCATATAGACGTCGAAGGATGGAAGGCCGAACTGGATGACGTCCGGACGGGACACTATCCTAAATTCGGTTCCAAATTACCGCAGGAACTCAAGGACCAGCTTGACGCGCTCTACAAGCGTTTGGGATAATGAATGGTCGCTCCAAACGCGTAGAAGATTTTATTTCCCGACTCCTATTCGACGTTTGGAGTTTGGAATCGGCGCTCCGTTCGAATCCAAATTCCTGAAAAATATAATAGTCCTGCGATCCCTGCGGACAATACAACGGAGAATCCAGAAATGAGCAAGTATAATCCCCTCGCTGAAGCTTTAAATGAAACTCTCAAGAACGGTTCCCCGCAAATTTTCGATTTGTTATCGGCACGGGGCAGATCCATCTATTTCCCCTCAAAGGGAATTCTCGGACAGACGGCTGAAGCGAAGAGCGCCGGGATAAACGCGACGATCGGGACTGCTTTCGAGGAGGATGGTTCGCCGCTCACTCTGGAGTGCCTGGAAGCCCTGGTAAACGTGCCTTCGGAGTCTTTCCTGTATGCGTCGAGCTACGGTGTGCCGCGGTTGCGGGAAGAGTGGGGAAAACTGCTGGCGGTCAAAAACCCCGGATTGCAGGGGAAAAAATATAGTACGCCGGTCATAACGGCCGCGTTGACGCATGCGCTGTCCGTGGCCGGTTATCTGTTTGTGGACGCAGGAGATACTCTGATTCTGCCGGATCTTTACTGGGACAATTACGATCTTGTATTTGCTGAGGCATACGGCGCCGTATTTACCCAGTACAATACATTCCGAAACGGCGGATACGATGTCGCCGCATTTTCCAGGACTCTTCGTGCCGGCGAGCCCGGCAAGAAAATCGTTCTTCTGAATTTCCCCAATAATCCGACAGGATACACCGTAACGGAGAAAGAAGCCGTCGCCCTGGCGGCTGCAGTACGGGAGGCTGCGGAGGAAGGGAACCGGATTGTTGTACTTCTGGATGATGCATACTTCGGCCTGGTCTACGAGGAGGGCATCGCGCGGGAATCGCTGTTCCCGCTGCTTGTCGATCTTCATCCCAACGTTCTGGGTGTAAAACTCGATGGTCCTACGAAAGAGGATTATGTCTGGGGATTCCGTGTCGGATTCATGACTTTCGGTTTCCGGGGTGCTGAAGATGCCGAGCTTAAAGCCCTGGAGCACAAAGCGGCCGGCGTTGTCCGCGGCAATATTTCCAACGTCCCGAATCTGTCCCAGTCCCTTCTTCTCAAGGCGTATACGGCCCCCGAATACGAGGCGCAAAAGAAGCAGAAGTACGGCATCCTGGCCGGAAGAGCCAGAGAGATCCGGGCGGTTTTGAAGAAACACCCGGAATATGCCCAAAGCTATGAAGTCATGCCGTTCAATTCCGGTTACTTTATGTGCGTCAAACCTATCGGCGTTTCGCCCGAGGATGTGCGCAGGGAATTACTGGCCAACTTTAACACCGGTGTGATCGTGCTTGCGGGGCTGATCCGGCTGGCTTTTTCATCGGTTCCGACAGGCCGCATTGAAAACCTGTTCGATAACCTGCACAGAGCGGTTCAAAATCTGCGACGGCAGTAGGGGCAAACCTAAAAGATATTAATGCGTCGTTACACGTTGCAGGTCGCAAATTGAACGTTAAAAGAAAAAAGCGTCGTTGCACGTTGTGGGCCGACTGGAAGGTCATGGTGGTGTTTTTGAGTGTTTTTACGATTTGAAAGTCCCGGTCCCTTTTCAATATATTTCGCTTTGGGAACAGGGCTATGTTTGAAATGTTCCAACGATCTTTTTGTATTTAACGTGCAACGTGCAAACGTTCAACATGCAACGGTTTTTTGTAGGGGCGAACCTTGTGTTCGCCCTTTGATGACAAGCAGGGTTTCTGGAGAAGGGAAAAGGGCGCACACAAGGTTCGCACTTACTACTCTTTTAAAAGAATATCCCGGGATCCGGGATGGCTGGTTGCGTGAAGGATTAAGGGCGAACACAAGGTTCGCCCCTACTGCCGCGGTTCAATAGCGGAGGGTTTTCATTCAGTGCTATAATGCAAAATCTTTACGCTGACTTGAAAGGACAGGCCTTATGGATATCAAAGAACTCGAACAAACACTCGTGCTCATAAAACCGGATGCGCTGAAAAATTCTCTTACGGGTTACCTGCTGTCCCAACTGGCTGAATTCCATACCGGATTGCATTTTGCGGGCGCGAAGATCGTCCATGTGTCTAAAATGCTGGCCGAAGAGCATTATGCCGAGCATAAGGGGAAAAGCTTTTATCCCGCGCTTCTGGATTATATTATGGGACACCTGCATTATGGGGATGCCCCGTGGAAGCAACGGGTAGTCGCCATCATATATCAGGGGCCCGATGCTATTCAAAGAATCAGGGATTTTGCCGGTCCGACCAACCCTCATGTAGCCAGGTCGGAAAAACCCGGCTGTATCCGGTCACTCGGAACGCTTGTCCCCATAAAAGATAATTCCGGCAATGTTATCGATGACCGTATGGACAATCTCATCCATGCCTCAGCGAATCATGAAGACGCGGAGAGGGAGATCAAGCTCTGGTTCCTTCCGGGAGATATTCCTCCATTCATGCAGGTTTACGAAACCGAAATGAACAAGGAGTATTACTATTTTAAAGAGGATAAGCTTATCCGGGAATATGAGCCGAACAGTATCTGCTTCCTTTCACCCGGTGACAGGGCCTGGGCATCCGACCTTGAAGTGCTTCGCAGAATAAGCCAGGGAGGGACCGCAGCCGCTTCTCTGGAATCCGTTGTGGCAAAGTACCTCATTAACGATGTTCGGATAGAGTCTTAAGACGGATCGGGCGATATCCCGTGAAAATAAGATTCGACGGCAGTTCGTCATGTTGAAGCGGAGCATTTCAGGCAGATTCCTTGTATTCTGGCCCCTCCTTCTGACCGGAATTGTCTATTTGGCATCCACAACAAGCCGCGCCGTAACGGATTATGATGAGGGATACTACGTCCAGCCCGCTTTGCATATGGTTCAAAGCGGCGACTGGGTGACTCCCTACGCCGATGGAATCCGGTTTCTGGAAAAGCCGCCCTTGCTGTATTGGGTAACCGCCGCCAGCTTCAAGGTTTTCGGAATTAACGAATTTGCGCTCCGGTTGCCGACGGCGCTTGCGGTAATCGCGCTGGTATGGATCGTGGTGTTGATTGTGCGGCTGCTTGGAGATGAACAGGCCGTACTGCCAGCCGGCCTGGCCACGGCCTTTTCCGCGGGGACATATCTTTTCACCAGGGAAACCCTGCATGATATCTGGCTGGTTCTTTTTCTGGCCCTTTCCATTTATGCATTTTTGAAGTGGTATCTGGATCCCTTGCGTTCGTTGGGTCCTGCGCTTCTTTTCTATGCGGCTATGGCCGGCGCCTTCATGTGCAAGAGCCTGATCGGAGTGGCTTTCCCTGTCGGCATTGTCACTGTTTTCTTCCTGATTTCACGCGAGTGCCCCAGGCTGAAAACACTGCATCTGCTGCCCGGGACCGGCGTATTCCTCCTTTTGACAGTGCCCTGGCATTGGCTTGCGGCTATTCAAAACCGGGGCTTCCTCGAGTTTTTCTTCCTGGAAGAGCAGATCCTTCGCTTCCTTGGAAGGAGGGAACTCCCCGTTCTGTGGTCTGTTCCGCTCTGGCTGTTTTGGGTTCTGATTCTTGTATGGTTTTTCCCCTGGACGGCCTTTCTTCCCGCAGCCATTTCGGCAAACCGGAGACCCGGCGACGGGAATCGGAGAATACTCGTAAGAATCGCCGCAGCCTGGGCCCTTGTAGTCCTCGGTTTCTTTTCTATCACGTCCAGGTTGGAACATTACGCATTTCCGGCTCTTCCGGCTTTGGCCGTTTTTATAGCCGGAGCTGTGAAGTGGAATGATAAAGGCAGGGCGATGCTTTGGGCCTACCGCGGGCTGGCCCTTTTTGGATTACTGGTTTTTGTTCTCGGAGTTTCCGCAGGCATCTGGATCGCCGCGGGAAACGGAATCGAATATGCCGCGACGGGGACGGCGAATCGACTGGCCGAAACCGATTTCAGCATCCTGGCGGAAATGCCTCCGGCTATTCTGACGAATCTGTTCAAACCTGCGGCTGTTACAGTTTTTGCCATGGCTGCCGGATTCGGAATCGCTCTCTGGTTCCAAACGCACCGAAGGTGTATTCAGGCGCTGATCACTGTCGCCGCCGTTATGGCGGTGATATGCGGCATGACGCACTGGAGCCTGAATATCTGCGAGGATATGATTTCTTCGAAAAAATTCGGGATTGCTATTGCACGGGACGCAAGGCCCGGTGACCGGGTAGTGGTAGTCGGGGATTATGAATCGGCCAATTCTTTAAACTTCTATCAACCGCTTAGGGTCGAGGTTGTCGAGGGCAGGGCCTATGCGCTCATGCCCGGCATGAAGTTTCCCGACTCTCCCAGGGTTGTCCTGACTTTGGACGAGTTCCAGTCGGCGTGGCATTCAACGGACCGCGTATTTGCCCTTGTGCCCGAATCCCGCATCGAGAGTTTAAAACTGGACGGTCATGAAATGATGCGCGTCCTGGACCGGGTGCTGGTTCGAAACCATTAGCCTTAGCCCTCATTTCTCACAAGGGCTGGCCTGCCCGATGCTTTGATATGAAACAGGATTTGCCCTGGAATCCTGATGTTATTGAGATAAGATAATCTGATGCAACATGAAAGTCCCGTCAGGCCGCTGGTGGTCATCCCAACCTACAACGAATGCGAAAACATTTCACGGTTGATTCCGGCAGTGCTCGATGCGGATGCCGGCCTGCATGTACTGGTTGTGGATGACGGAAGCCCGGACGACACAGCCGGCGCGGTATCGGAACTAAAAGATAAAGAATATGCCGAACGCGTATTTTTAAACTGCCGGCCCGGCAAGCAGGGGTTGGGCAGGGCCTATGTGGATGGCTTCAATTGGGGCCTGACCAAAGGATATGATTTCCTGATTGAGATGGACGGGGATTGGAGCCATCATCCCAGATATCTGGGCAGAATGCTTGAGTTGGCTACAGAGGCTGATTTTGTCGTCGGATCCCGCTATATTTCCGATGGCGGTACGCTCAACTGGGGAGCCGGAAGGCGGATCCTCTCGAGATTCGGAAGCCTGTATTCCAGGTTGATCCTGGGAGTAGGCATCGCAGATTTTACCGGAGGATTCAACGGATGGTCGGCGGAAGTCCTGCGGAAAATCAATCTGAGTACCCTTCGCAGCAACGGGTACAGCTTTCAGATCGAACTGAAATACCGGGCCCATAAGCTTGGATTCAGACATGCCGAGTTCCCCATCATTTTTGATGAGCGGCGGGCCGGTGAAAGCAAAATGTCTTTTTCCATTGCCCTGGAAGCTCTGTGGCGCGTCTGGGGGCTCCGGTTTTTCAGCGACAGGATCCTGAGAAATATGAATTTGCCGGACCAATCCGTTGAAACGCAACCGGAATCCAAGGACATTCATACTGCCGGCTAACCGGATACGATCCCTTACTCCACATTAGGCCATTCCTGTACGGTGGCTATCATCGCACTGATATTTTCCGTAGGAACATCGGGCGGCATGCCGCCGCCGCACGATACGATCAGGCGAGAATGGTCGTCCAAAGCGTCGAGCATCTCTCGAACGGTTCTTCGAACATCTTCCGCGGTTCCGGCGGCGAGGATGTCGCGCGGTGGGATATTGCCCAGAAGGGTAATTCCGTTGCCGGTCCATTCTTTCATTTCCGCAAGAGTGTGCTGGGTGCCGAAATTAAGAAGGTTGACGCCGATCTCGGACAGCAGCGGGGCGCTGGCTTTACAGGGTGCGTCGTTATGGAAAAACTTGACCGTCACGTCCGCACTGAAGGCCTGCTTTAAATAGGGCAGTCCGAAGATCTCGAAATCCCGACGGCTTATGAATCCGACAATGTCATCCAGAATCAGGATCCCGTCAATCGAAGGAAAACGTTCGCACTGAACCGCGATCCACTCTTCCAGAAAATCGGAAATGACGCTAAGAAGGCGATGCATCGGATCCGGATCGGTTTTAATAGCGGTTAGAAATTCCGTCGTGCCCATCAGGAAGGAAGCGATATTGAGAGGACCGCGTGCTACCGCAAACCGGATCCGATGCCCGGCTTTTTCCATTTCAGGCTGTATGTGTTCGAGCCTCTTGATTACGAACGGAAGAAGGCCGTCTTTGCGGGGATTCGGTCTCTCTATCCTGGATGCGTCTGCCGGAGATCGGATGACTTTTTTGGCAAATGGGAATTCATTTTCTTCCCAGACGGAAACCGCGCCGAAAGCCGACGGTTCCGTGCACATGCCGTATTCGGACCAGAAACCTGGCAGGAAGATGGTCTCAGGAAATGTACGGAGGGCCTTGAGGTTGTCCTCCAGAAAAACGCATTCGTCCGTAAAGTAATCCAGGATGCTGTGACCGGCCCACCTGGGAAGCCATGGGCTGTCGATAATAAATCCTGTCGGAAGAGGAGATAGTTTTTCGCCGCGAATTACGGAGACCAGGACGTTCCATTGCCGATCGTTCATTTGAGTTCTTTCTGCATATCGTACAGTATATTATGGATTGCCGGTTTATGAAGACGGCCGGCCGCTTTAATCGACTTCGTTCAATGCTGTTTTTAATGCAGATAGTAGTCTAAAATTTTGGCGGTGATTATTCCAGATGGTTCATGCGGGTTATGAAAGAAAAATCGGGCAGATAAAATGTATTTGACGATTCCGGCCGGATCCCTTGAATTGGAGTCCCATTTGCGGGAGCCTGAAGATGAGCCTGCAGGAGCGCTGGTTCTTTGCCATCCTCATCCTGTTTACGGCGGGACGATGGATAACCGGGTTGTTTACCGGGCGGCGAAAGCTGCGGCCAGAGGAGGTTTTGCCGCTCTCCGGTTTAATTTTCGCGGGGTCGGGAAAAGCACCGGTCAGTACGATCAGGGGCTTGGGGAAAAGGAGGATGTCACCGCAGCCATAAACTGGTTGGAGGCAAGGTTCCCGGGAAAGCCGCTCGCCGTTTTGGGATATTCATTCGGAGCCTGGGTGGGATTACAGGTCGGATGCATGGACCCGCGCATCCGGGCGATTGCAGGAATCGGGTTGCCTCTGGATTTGTACAATTTCGACTTTCTGGTCGATTACCCGAATCCTTCGCTCTATATTTTCGCGACGCAGGATGAGTTCTGTTCGCCGATGAATCTGGAGAACCTGATACGCCGGCTGCCGTTCATTTCAAAAGTGCATCGCATTCAGGGCGCGGATCACTTCTTTTCAGAACAGGTTGAGAAAGTGGAAGAATTAATCGAGAAATTTTTCAGGGCACTGTTCCCGGAACAGGCTATATCATGAAAAAATTTATATTTGCGACTATCCTTCTAATCGCGGCCGGATACGCACAGACAACGGATGAGGAAGCTCCATTCAATGAGGAGCCCCACTTCGAACAGGTAAGCGACCACTGCTATTTGCTGCACATAGAGGAGAATGGAGAAAATATTGCGGTAATGGCTACGGAGCAGGGCACCCTGTTATTCGATCCGCCTCCGGAGCCGGATCTTTCCATTCTTATAGAATGTTTGAAGAATCTGAACAGCGGGCCTGTGCGGTGGATGATTAATACCGGAAATTATTTCCTGCAAACCGCCGGCGTTGAATACTTTTCCGGCCGGGGAGCCGTATTGCTGGCCGGATTCCGCCAGTATGCCCAGAAGGCGGACGGAGTGATCCATGAGCCCGAAAAGATTGTCGAACCCGGACCGGGCGATTACGAGAATTCGGATACGGTCACGGATCCGTTATCCGGTCGGGCCGAAAGCAGACCGGCATATCCCGATATTATACTTAGGAAACCTCTTGTTTCTCCTCGCTTCATTTTCAAGCGACGAATGTGGCTTTATCCTGAGGACCTGGAGGTCCGGATTCAGGCATTGCCGCATGAAGCCAGGACGGAGGCGGATGTTTTTGTGTATGTTCCGAGTGAAAAGGTGCTTTTTACGGGAAGGCTTTTTGAACCCTCATACTATCCCGATATTGACGTATTGGCGGGAGGCAGCGCTCTGGAGTGGATCGACGCCCTGCAGCAGGTCATTGATTCCGTTCCTCTATTGATATCCGCCATTCCTCCCGAAGAATCCGAAGAGGATGAAGAAAGTGAAGGAAATGTTAAAGAAATAACCGAAGAGGGAAAGTCGGCGGAATTGGAATCGCAAATAATCGAGGAGGATGAAGTGCCGGAGGAGGAAGAAAAAGAGATAACCCTGGAAGAGATGGTCACGGTAATTTCTGCCAGGGGGGAAGTTTCGAATTTATTGATGATGAAAGATCTTCTGGATACCGCCAGGAAGCTCCAGAGAGGCATTTCGAAAGCTGTCAAAGCCGGGCGGTCCTGTGAGGAATACCTGGATTCGCCCGAGTCCTATCCTTATCAAACTTACGGCAATTATTATCCGTACGCCACACAACTATGCAAAGAGCTGTCACCAAATACAGGAGACAGTGAGCCGTAGGGGCGGACTTTCCGCCTTCGCTCTTCGAGCTTCGGCGGACAAGTTGGTGTTCGCCCTTTTCGATCATGCCCTATAGGAGTACCTTTTATTACCGGAAGGCAGAAGTCAGGAGTAAGAAGAACGTTTGAACGTTCAACGTTGGAACGTTCTCCTGGCTTCTATTTAAGCTGTAATTCCGCAACAACCGGCGCGTGATCGCTGGTCCCCAACTCCGCTAATACCTTACATTCGGAAATCCTATCGGCGAGGGATTCGCTGGCCAGTATGTAATCCAGCCGCCAGCCTATGTTTTTCTGGCGCATCTGGCGCCATGGAGGCCACCATGTAAACAGACGGTCATTATCGGGGTCCAGCTTTCGTCCGATATCGGTCAATCCGCCCCCGGACAGTACGAGTTCATACAGTTTCCGTTCGTCGGGACGCTGGCCGATGGCATTCGGCTTCCTTTCTTTCGGATGCACGTCCTGGTCCGTTCGGGTGACGTTCATGTCCCCGCATAGAATCAGATCCAGCCCGCGGCTGCGGCACTCCTTCGCGTAACGCTGCATCGCTTCAAGAAAATGCAGCTTGGCTTCATAATCCTTGCCTCCGTTCGGTACGTAAACCGATCCGATTATCAGATCGCCCACCTGTGCGGTGACGATCCGGGTCTCGAAGTCAAAGTCAGGGTGGCTGTACGCAGGTTCGTCCTGAAAAAGGTCTTTCCGAATATGAAGACCGACGCCGGAATAAGCCCTCTCCCCATGCCAGTAACACCGGTAGCCCTCCAATTCGGAAAGAGTCTCCGGCACCTGTTCCCGCGCCGCTTTGAGTTCCTGCAGGCACAGGATAGCCGGCCGGTCCTTTTCGACCCACTCCAGGACCTGCTGCTGCCTGGCTCGGATTCCATTTACATTCCAGGTTGCTATCTTCACAATCACTCCCGGGTAAGACTGTGCGGATTCTTCATTATGGGGATTGACTTTTTTGTTCCAGTATCGAATTCAGCTTTTAACGTTCAACGATCTTTTTGTCTTTAACGTTCAACGTTCGAACGTGTAACGTGCAACGGTTATTTGTAGATCCTCGGTACGCGCGCCGCGATCCCGCACAGGATTTCATAAGGAATCGTTCCCAGGGTTTCCGCCCATGTATCTGCCGTGACGCTGCATTCACCGCTTAATCCCAGCAGAACAACTTCATCTCCTTCATGAACATCCTGCCGGTCGGTCAGATCAACCGTAATCATATCCATGGACACTACCCCGATCACTTCTGCCCACCGGCCCCGGATGATCACCCTGCATTTTCCGGAAAGCCCGCGGGGAAATCCGTCGGCGTATCCGATCGGAAGTGTCGCATATCGAGTAGTCCGGGACGCGGTAAATCTTCTGTTGTATCCGACGGATTCACCAGGATTAATTTGGCGGACAGGACCGGTTTTTGTCTTGAGGGAAAGAACCGGGCGAAACTCCAGCGGGGATCTTTTGCTGTCGGGCGGATATCCGTAAAGAGCGATTCCGGTTCTGGATCCCCACTGCCGGAACGTTTCATGGTAGAGAAGGCCTGCACTGTTGGCGAAATGAATTTCCCCCGGATTGATGCCCGCTTCATGAAATTCGTCAAGAGCGCGTTCGAAGCGGCGTTTCTGCTCCAGGGTATAAGCGGGATCCTGTTCGTCGGCGCTGGACAGGTGGGAAAAGACGCCTTGAGGGGAAATGTGTTTTGACTGTTTCAGAGAGTTCAGAAGCGGTTTCAGGGAATCCCATCGCACTCCCAGACGCCCCATGCCCGTATCCACCTTGATATGAATTGGTGCGGAAACAGCTTTGCTTCCGGCTGCGAGGTCGAGACGGTCGATATTTTCTCCGGAATCCGCTGCAAGTATGAGTCGATGCTCCAGGGCCGTGGATTCCTGCCCCTGCCACGTGGTTGCCATGACGAGGATATCCTGAGATATCCCGGCCCGGCGCAAGGCAACACCCTCTTCTACATTTCCGACCGCAAAAATCCCGGAGCCGGCGTCCGCAAGGGCTTGCGCTACATTAACCGCTCCATGTCCATAGGCGTGGGCCTTAATTACGGGAATGACTCGAGGCCGCTTGACCGGAGAATGGGGCGTGTTTTCAGCAACCGGGTGAGGACGAAGGGAGCAGAGCTTACGATAATTTTCTCTTAAAGATTGAAGGTCAATTTCCGCCCATGTCGGGCGCCCAATCCGCGGTGAAAAGTCGATCGAATTTTTTTGAGTCAAGTTTTCGTTGTACGTCTGATTCTCCATTCATTCCTGCGGTTGACCGCTTCCAGTCCCGGTGGTTCTTAATCTTCAATCTTCAATTTTTAATCTTTAATCAGTCTCCTGATAAAGGCTGTCAAACCGCGTGAACTGTTTGCTGAAGGCAAGCTGAATCGAGCCAATGGGACCATTCCTCTGTTTGCCTATGATCAATTCGGCGAGACCGCTGTTTTCTTCCGTGGGGTTGACCATTTCTTCCCGGTATATGAACATGACGACATCGGCATCCTGTTCGATGGATCCGGATTCCCTCAGGTCGGACAGTTGGGGCTTCCGATGTTCCCCGGTTCTCGATTCTATGGCGCGGCTGAGCTGCGACACGGCAATGACGGGGATATGGAGCTCTTTGGCGATTCCCTTCAATCCCCTGGATATCTGGGAGATTTCCTGGGTCCGGTTCTCATAGCGCGGGCCCGATCCCGACATCAGCTGAAGATAATCCACGATAAGGAGATCCAGCCCGTTCTCCATGCTGAGCCGGCGTGATTTTGAACGCAGCTCGGGGACTGTTACGCTGGCTGTATCGTCGATAAATATTTTTGTTTCGGACAGGTCACCGGAAGCGCGGCTCAGGTTGTTCCAGTCCTCCTTGCTTAAAAATCCTGTGTTGATCCGATGGGCATCGATGCGGGCTTCGCTGCAGAGAAGTCTCTTAACCAGCTGCTCTTTGCTCATTTCCAGGCTGAAGATTCCGACGGTCTTGTGCTGTCTTATGGCGATATGTTCCGCGACATTGAGGCAGAAACTGGTTTTCCCAAGACCGGGCCTCGCGGCCACAATAATGAGGTCGGATGGATGCAGCCCCGCCAACATGCGGTCGAGATCGGCAAATCCCGTTTCCAGGCCTGTAACAGGAACCTTTCTGTTGGATAATTCCTCGATCTCCTTAAAAACATCGCTGACAATAGGTACGATTGGAGAAAAACCCGTACGAAACTGCTGATTGGCGATGTCAAATACCGCCCTCTCGACTTGCTGCAGTATTTCCTGTGCGGATTCTTCGTCCTGATAGCTCCGGGCCATCGTTTCGTTGGAGATCTGGATTAATCGCCGCAGGGTGGATTTTTCCCTTACGATCCGGGCGTAATGCTCGATGTTCATGGCCCTGGGGAGCCCGTCGGTAAGACCCGCGAGATATGCTGCGCCTCCAACGCTTTCGAGTTCGTTAGCCTTCTGGAGTTCCTCCTTTAGCGTTACAAGGTCGATAGGCCTGGAGTTGTTTGTGAGCTGAATCATCTTCTCGAAAATGCGCCTGTGGCTTTCGAGGTAGAAGTCCTGAGGCTGAAGATTTTCGAAAACTGAAAGCGAGGCGTTGTCGTCAAGAAGAACTGCCCCTAATATGGAGCGTTCCGCTTCCAGATTGTTGGGAAGGATTTTTTCCAGGCTTATATCGGCCATTTCGAGTGACGGATCAAAGACGTAAATGTAGGTAAAAGAACAACGGGTGATGCATCCATTAAATCATAATGCGGCAGCACCCGTCATTCTTAATTTAAGAGGCGTCTTCGGAATCGGATTCTGTTGCCGGTTCCGTTTCCGGTTCTACGATTACCTTTATGGGCACAGTTACTTCACGATGCAGGCGAATAGACACCTGGTATTCTCCAACCGTTTTTATGGGCTCATCCAGCTGGATTCTGCGCTTGTCGACGTCGACTTTATGGGCGACCAGATAATCGGCTATATCCATCGCGGTGACGGATCCGTAAAGCGAACCGCCTTCCCCGGTTTTGCGCTTGATTGTGGGCGTCAGCTTGACAATGTCCTGGGCCAGCAGGGCGGCGGCTTCCTTTTCGCGGAAATCGCGTCTTGCCTGCGCGCGTCTTTCCTGCTCGACAATTTTAATGTTTCCGGGTGTCGCTTCCGTTGCGATAAGTCGGGGAATCAGATAATTCCGCCCGTATCCGGGGGTTACCTTTACGATATCGCCTGCTTTGCCCAGTTTCTCAACATCCTGCTTTAATATGACCTTCATGTCTCATCCTCTGGAATAAAGTGTCAATCAGAAACGAATGGAAGGATAGCGATGTGTCTGGCCCGTTTGATGGCCTCAGCAAGCAATCGCTGATGCGTAGAGCAGACTCCACTGATCCTCCTGGGCAGTATTTTCCCCCGTTCGGGAATGAAATGGCCGAGAAGCTTCCCGTCCTTATAATCGATATAGGTTATTTTTTCAGCGCAGAATTTACAGACTCTTTTGCGCCGAACGCTGAACCTTTTTGGACCTGGCATAGTTATTTAGCCTTTCTACATGGAATAATAAAAAACAGCAAATCTAATGCTTTACAATCCCGTGGATCGGATTCAGGGCTCCCCTTCCGTTTCCACCTTGTCTGAAGACTCTGCGGGAGCCTGAGAGGGTGCTTTTCTCTGCCTCGCCGCCTTGATCTTTTCAGAACGCTTGAAATCTTCATCAATGCGTACGGAAATATAGCGAATGATATAATCGGTCACCCTGAAGCGGCGTTCCAGCTCCGCAATGGCGCTGCCGTCTCCCTCAATGTTCAGGACCACGTAATACCCTTCCCGAAAGCGCTTGATTTTGTAAGCCAGGGATTTCTTCCCCCAGTTGTCAACTTTGACCACTTTGCCGTTTTTGCCCTCGACCACTGTCTGGATGTGATTGATAAAGCCTTCCAGCTCATCGCTGGCTAAAGTGGGAGCGGCAACAAAAACCACTTCGTAATTTCTCACGGTTTTCTCCTTACTGCGTCATGCATTAAAAAGCGTCATTGATTTGGAAACGCCGTTTTCGAGTATTGATTTCACGGCATCTCCGGCTTTGGTAATCATTCCATCCAGCTCTGCCCGTTTCCCCGCAGGGAAATCCGATAGGACAAAGTCTTTTTTGTCCTCCGGCATTTGTTCTTCGCCTATTCCCAGTCGCACACGCATAATTTCTTCTGTGCCAAAAACTTTGAGGATGGACTCAAGACCACGGTGTCCTCCCGCGGATCCCTTCCGGCGAATACGAATACGGCCTAAGGGTAAATTCAGGTCGTCGTAAACCAGAATAAGATTCTCGGGGCCCCGGTTGAAAGCGGTTAAAAGAGCGTGGACCGCTCCCCCACTTCGATTCATGTACGTCAACGGTTTTACCAGGAGTACCGGATGTCCTGATAATTTGACTTTACAGACAAGAGACGACAAACAAGTTGACCATCTATTGTTTGTCGGACGTGCCATAGAGTCTACCGCCAGAAATCCGACATTGTGACGGTTTGACTCATACCGTTGCCCGGGATTGCCCAGCCCGACAATGATTTTGTCGAGATCCTCCGTATACATTTCGTATGCGACTGACATTGTGGGCCGATATTCTGAATCGTTGTTAAATGATTGCTGCTGGTCCTCCCGTTAACGTAACCGCGATTGTACCGGCGATATAAACGATTGAAGAGGGTAGGGATCATGCCGCATTCTGCCCGGGTATCTCCAAAATCCCTAGCACTATGCCGTATAACCATGCAGTAGACACGGATCAGGACTCCTTCCCTTCCTCTTCGCCTTCCTCAGCGGCTTTGCCTTTCTTGATCACTTCAGGTTCTTCAGTCTCGGCAGCCGCTTCCTCCGCGGCAGGGGCTTCTTCCTTGACCGGCGGAATGATGGTCACAACAACAACGTCCGGATCGGACAGGATTTTTACCTTAGAGTCCACTTCGAGGTTATTCACCCGGATGTAGTCGTTTATCTTCAATCCGCTGACATCAACCTTGATCGATTCCGGGATATCCGAAGGCAGACACTCGACTTCAATGGAACGAGTGACGAAATCCATAATGCCGCCGTCGATCTTGACTCCTTCGGGTTCGCCGATAAGTTCAATATTGACGGTCAATTCCAGTCGGCGATCCATGGCAATCTGGATGAAATCAACATGGATCAGGTCACCCTGAACGGGGTCCAGTTGATAATCCTTCACCATGGCATTGTCCTGTTTGGATCCGTCCACGTCCAATGTAAAAATCGTGTTGCGTCCCGTTTCCGAATGGAGAATGTTCTGGACTATATGAGGGTCCACGGAAATCGCCATTGGCTGTTTCTTCGGGCCGTAAATTACAGCGGGAATAATTCCCGACTTACGGAGCCTCCTGTTGACGTTTTTCCCGCCCGGGGTGCGCATTTGAGCTTCGATAACTGTTGTTGGCATGAAACCCAACTCCTTCCTGGGGGAGCTTTCGAATCCTGAAATATTCGCGGCCTTCCTGCCGCCGTGACTCCAAAGCTCGATGACTCATAACTCTATACAAAAAGATTACTGACACTCGTTTCTTCGTGGATGCTCTGTATTGCTTTGCCCAGCAATTCGGCAACGCTCAACACGGTCATGTTCGGCAATGTTTTCGAGCCGTCCAGCGGGACCGTGTTGGTGAGTATGATTTGCTCTATAGGGGATTTTTTCAGCCTCTCGAGTGCAGGGCCGCTCAGAACCCCGTGGGTTGCACAGGCGAAAATTCTTTTCGCCTTTTTCTTCCGGAGGGCCTTAACGGTATTTACCAGCGTTCCTGCGGTATCGATCATATCGTCGCAGATAATGGTGTTTTTCCCGCTGACCTTGCCGATGACATGAAGAACTTCAGCCTCATTCGGTTTTGTGCGGCGTTTGTCTACGATGGCCAGCTCCGCATTGAGTCGCTTGGCGAACGCCCTGGCTCGTTCCACGCCCCCGGCGTCGGGTGAAACCACGGTCAGGTCGGGTATATTCTGTCCCTTCAAATATTCAATAAGTACCGGAGCTGCAAACAGGTGATCCACGGGAATATCGAAAAAGCCCTGAATTTGGCCGGCATGCAGGTCCATAGTCAATATCCTGTCGGTCCCTGCGGCGGTGAGAAGATCCGCGACCAGTTTGGATGAGATCGGTACCCGGGGCTTGTCTTTTCGATCCTGCCGTCCATACCCGTAGTAGGGAATTACTGAAGTTATCCGCGAGGCGGAGGATCGCTTGAAGGCGTCGATCATGACCAGCAGTTCCATCAGGTTGCTGTTTACGGGGCAACAGGTAGGCTGGATAATAAAGACGTCTTTGCCGCGGACATTCTCCAGTATCTGACAGTACAGCTCCCCGTCGCTGAAAACGCTCAGGTTTATTTCTCCCAGGGGGATGCCCAGGTATTTGCAGATCTGTTTGGCTAAAGGCTGATTCGCGTTTCCGGAAAATATTTTCAAATTTGTATTATGTTTCTCTCGTCCAGCGCTCATTGTCAATCCACTCCTGGGAACTCTGCGATATGGCTGGGGCGGGAGGATTCGAACCTCCGAATGCAGGTTCCAAAGACCTGTGTCTTACCGCTTGACGACGCCCCA